>JADFXS010000069.1:9249-11233 GCA_015233515.1 Deltaproteobacteria bacterium
CCGGCCAGGATGTCCCCAGATATCTGGTCGGCGACCCCCTGCGCCTCAATCAGATTCTCGTCAATTTAGGCAATAACGCCGTCAAGTTCACGGAAAAAGGCGAGATCGTCGTCACTACCAGGCTGGTGGAAAAAATCGGCGATCGGATCAAGGTCCGCTTCGCCGTGCGCGACTCGGGCATCGGCATGACCGAGGAGCAACGCCTGAAGCTTTTTCAGGCCTTTTCCCAAGCCGATACCTCGACCACTCGCAAGTACGGCGGCACGGGCCTGGGACTGACCATCAGCAAGCGTTTAGTGGAGATGATGGGCGGGGAAATCTGGGTGGAAAGCCAACCCGGGTTTGGTAGTGAGTTCATTTTCACCGTGGTCTTTGGTGAAGGCGAGGCCAAGGAGACCAAGCCATTGAAGCTCTCCAAGGATCTGACCGGAAAAAGGGTGCTGGTGGTGGACGACAACCGCACTTCACGGCAAATATTCGAGGAAATGCTTAAGTCCTTTGAATTTGAAGTGGAGACCGTCTCTTCCGGAGAAGCCGGGCTGACAAAATTGAAAAAGGCTCTCGAAGACTGGCCCTTTGACGTGATGGTGATCGACTGGAAAATGCCGGTCATGGACGGTATCGAGACCAGCCGCCGGGTCCGTAACCTGATTGAACCTCCATACCAGCCTAAAATTATCCTGGCGACGGCCTATTCCCGCGACGAAGCCGCGGTGGAAATGAAAACGGCCAACTTGGACGGTCTAGTGATCAAGCCGGTATCCAGTTCCACCTTGTTAGAGGCCATTCAGCAGGCCTACGGCTTGGTCGAGGCTAAAAAACTGGTGGCCCGGAAAGACGAGGATGCCGATCTGGCCCGGGCCATACGCGGGGCCCACGTTCTCTTGGTGGAGGATAACGAGATCAACCAGCAGATCGCCCAGGAAATATTGGAGGGCGCGGGTTTGAAGGTCACTCTCGCTGAAAACGGTCAAATCGGGGTGGATACGGTCAAAAAATTCCCCTTTGACGCCGTGCTCATGGATATTCAAATGCCGGTGATGGATGGTTTAAAAGCCACGAGCGAAATTCGCAAGGATGAAAGGTTCGCTGATCTGCCGGTTATCGCCATGACGGCCAGCGCCATGACTCAAGACCGGGAAAAGGCCATGGAAGCCGGCATGAACGAACATGTCAGCAAACCCATTGACGTGTACGAACTTTTTTTGACCCTGGCCAAGTGGATCAAGCCTCGGGAGGGAACTCCCCTGGAACCGCCGCAAGCCTTGGAAGCGAGTCCGGCGGTCAAGATGGAATCCGACGAACCACAGCTCCCGGAAATAGAGTTTTTAGATGCCAAAACCGGTTTGAAAAGAGTCGGCGGAAACATAAAATTATATCTGAAATTACTGAAAAAATTTTACACGGAATACCCAAACTCCGCCAAGGAGATTCAACAGGCCTTGACCGTCGGAGACCTGGAACTCGCCCAGCGTCAGGCGCATACGGTCAAAGGCGTGGCCGGTAATATCGGCCTGCAAGACCTGCAGACCGTCGCCGGCGAAGTGGAACAGGCCATAAAAAACCACCATATCTCCGGCACCCCGGAGCTTCTGGATCGCCTGGACCAAACCCTGGCCCAGGTGATGGACGCTTTCAGGGTATACTATCAAAAGGATGCCGAAATCGTGGAGATCAAACCTCCTGCCGCGTCGTTGGATACGGTCAGGCTCCTTGAATTGTTGAAGGAGATGGAACCGCATCTCCAGAAGCGGGCTCCCAAGCAATCCAAGACCATCATGGAGGAAATCGAAAAAATTTCCTGTCCGGAGCCGATCGCCGAAGGAATCAAGGAACTAGGGCGTCTAGTCGGGAAATACAAATTCAAGGAGACTCAGCCGGTTTTTGAAAAACTGATCGCTGAACTTTCCGCGTTTAAACCGGAAAGCGAGACGGCTCAGCCCCAAGAACAACCACTGGATACGGTCGGGCTCCTTGAATTGTT
>JADFXS010000070.1 GCA_015233515.1 Deltaproteobacteria bacterium
TAATCCACCAAAATTGGCCGGCTCGACATCGCCATTTTGAAACCTATATAGCAAAACATGAGCCAGTCTTGGCCTATCAATCTAAGTACGAAGAAATAAAAGGTATTTTAATTGCCTCTTCGAAAGGTCCCCAGCGGACTGTATAGTTTGGTTACGCCTGATTCCGTTTTTAAGTCGAAAAGTTCGAGTAAGCCGATATTTCAGTAAAGTACCCAAATTTTGCCGTTGGGATTTTTTATCATTTCTCCCAACTGCATTGCAATTGATTTTGGTTGAAAGATAGTTTCTACAGAATTACTATATAACAAAAAGGTGCCTACTTGCCAATAGTAATATTGGTATCTATAATTCTCCGCAAATCGTCGCGCGATGAAAATTATTGAAGGAGGATCGGCAATGAAGGTCGCAGGAAAGATGGTCATTGTGGTTATCGTAATTTTTGCTTTAGGAGGCACGGCAATGGCGGAAAATATGGCGGAAATCAATAAGAAGGTGGTTGGAGCATTTGCGGAATCGGTTTTCGTGAAAAAAGACATATCCGCGGTGGAAAAATATGTAAGGGCGGACTATATTCAACACAATCCTTTAGTGAATCAAGGCGCAAACGGCTTCAAGGAGTTCTTCTCGACTTGGTTTGCCTCTGTTCCGGACTGGCATTATACTCTCAAGAAGATTGTCGCCGAAGGTAACGAAGCATGGGTGTACGGAACTTACACCGGGACACTAAAAAAAGACTGGTTGGGAATAGCCGCCTCGGGACAGAAATATGCTTTCGACGCCGTAGACATCTTTCGTATACAGGACGGGAAGCTCGCCGAGCACTGGGATGTGATGGATATCTATGGCCTGTTTAAACAACTGGGAGCGATCAAGTGATATTGTAGAACTCAGGGGCGGCTAGGCCGCCCCTTTTTTCTCGTCTAACGACAGAGATAGGCATCGGCCCAAACCTGCGGGATGCAGCGCATCGCCACAGTTGAAGCGACCACCGATTGAGCGGTTTGTTCGCTGGTTCCCTGGCTGAAGCCGGGGAACCAGCGAACGCTTTGAAATACAGTGAAAAAGCACTTTTCTTGGATATCAGGCCGTTTTCGCTGATTTGCCGGTTGACAGAGCGGCGGCCTGCTGACCGTTCATGATATACCAGAGCGCCCTGCTTTTTGGTTTTCTCAGATAGGTATTGAAGAAGTGAGCAAAACCTCCCGGATAGTAGATCATGATCACCACGAGAAAAATACCGTAGATAATCAAGTTCAATCCAGGCAGGTTGGAAAGGGAGGACCGCATCATCTCCGTGGCGTAGACGAACGGGAAAGCAATGGCGGCTCCCCCCCAGAGGCTGGCCCGGCCGCCGATGTAGGCGACGATCAACACTTCCATGGTTTTTGAGGTCAGCATTAAATCCGGGGTCAGAATACCATAGTAATGGGCGTAGAAGCCTCCCAGCCACCCCGCCAGGGCGCAGGAAACCGTAAAATTAACTATTCTGTAAAAAACGGGATTTATGCCGGAGGTCCTGGCGGCCTCCATATTCTGCCCGATGGCTTTGAAGGCCAGCCCCATTCTGGAGCTGATGATCCACTTGGTGATCAAATAGGTTATGAACAACATGGCCAGGATAGTATAGTAGTAAGGCAAGTTGGAAGAGGTTTCAAACAATTGCGGGGAGCGTAAACCCAGGGGTCCCCGGGTCAGCCATACAAATTTCGTGGCCAGCCCCATGAGGGCCAGGCCAAAAAACCAAGCCAGACAGGCCGCGAAAATTCCCCGCAACCGCAGAGTGATTATGCCGATGATAAAACCCAGGACTGCGGCGCTGACCGCCCCGGCGAACATTCCGATCCAAGGCGTGAGACCGAAATTCACCGCGAGGATCGCCGAAGTGTACGCCCCCAGCCCGACAATGGCCGCAAAGCCGAAATTGACGATATTGATAAAACCGGAGGTAAAATCGAAGGCGATGGCCTGGGCGGCGACATAGGCCGCCACGATCAGCCAGCGAATCAGATACTCCTGGTTGAAGGGAGGAACGAGCGGCATGACTATCAACAAAATCAGGCCGAGAACGCTGATCGGCGTTAAATACACTCGTCCCAGGACCTTGTCGAGGCGATTTATCTGTTCCCGTTGCGCAAAAGTGTCCATATCAACCCTTTATTTATCCAGAATTCCTCGAACTTCCGATCCGAATATGCCGCTGGGCCGGAAGATCAAAATGATCATGATGACCGCCGATGGAAGGACGAACTCCCACCCCGCGCCGATATATTCATTGGTTACTACCTTGAGCAACGCCATGATGAAGGCCCCGACCACCGCCCCCAGGACGTTGCCGAGACCCGCCAAAATTACCACGAACCAGGCCATGAACACCGGTTCAAGACCGACGTTGGGATAAGAGGGATACATGAAGAGAAGGCCGGCTCCGGCCACGGCTGCGAGCGCGCAGCTCAGGGACATGGTGAGGATGAAAATTCCGTTCAGATTGATGCCGACCATTAACGCGCCGGTTTCGTCCTGGGATACCGCGCGGATGGATCGCCCGGTTTTGCTGAAGGTCATAAAGCACCAGAAGCTTCCCACGACCAACGCGGACACGACGAAAGCCATGACCCGGTCCCGTGAAACGAATGTTCCCAGGATCTCCAGGGGCGCACCACCCCAGTACCGGATTATGCCCTTGAAATCAGGATTGAAAAGGAGCTGATGGGCGTTAATCAAGATAAATGAAATCCCAACCGTCAGCAGAAAGGAATTCATTACCCAGTTATCCTGACTGCGTTTACGAAGGGGACTGAAAATGAGCTTTTCGGTAAAGACTCCCATGACGGCCCCGATCACCCCGGCGCCGCCTATGGCGATAAGCGGTCCGACCAGCGCCAGAATGGAATTGGGATTTTTCACCATATAGCCGCTTATCGGCGTAAAAACGAAGTAAGCCACGAGAGTTCCGATCATGAAGTACTCTCCATGGGCGAACATGGGAATATTCATTACGCCAAAAACCAGCGCCAGACCGATGGCCACCAGAGACAACATGCCGCCGGTCACGACGATGTTGACCAGAATATAGGATCCCCGGTCTAGAGTGGCATAAACCGCGGCAATGAGCGAAAGGCAGATGGTTATCCCCGCCGCTGATTTCAACCATGAGATAATTTGGAGGATTTGTTTTGTCATCGATTATCCTCTTCGCGATAGTGGTTTTACACTCCCAGAAAGACTTTGTGGATATGAGCATCGCAGGCTAGGTCAGAACTCTTGCCGGCCAGCGCGACTTTCCCGTTATCCAAGACATATCCCCGGTCGGTCACGGAAAGAGTTTTTCGGACGTTTTGTTCGACCACCATGATGGTGACACCGGTATTTTTTAATATATCCAGAGATTTAAAGACTGATTCCGTTATCTGTGGGGCCAGTCCGAAGGAGGGTTCATCGACCAGCAACAGGGTGGGATTCGCCATCAAACCCCGGCCGATGGCGAGCATTTTGCGCTCCCCGCCGCTCATGGTGCCCGCCAGTTGATTTTTGCGTTCCGCCAGGCGGGAAAAAAGATCGTAAACCAAGCCGATTCGCTCTTTTAATATTTTTTTATCGTTGATGATATGACCGCCCATGTAAAGGTTTTCCTGAACGGTCATGTTCAGAAAAAGATTCATCTCTTCCGAGATATAGGAAATTCCCTTGCGCGCGACTTGATAGCCGGGAAGGCCGTCGATCTTTTCGCCCTTGAAAAGAATCCGCCCCCCGGAGGGTTTCAGGAGCCCGGCAATGGTCTTCAGCGTGGTGGTTTTGCCTGCTCCATTAGGACCCACGAGACATACATACTCGCCTTCAGCCACCGTCAGGGAGACGTTTCTAAGAACTTGGAGAAATCCATACCCCGCGTCCAGATTTTTCACTTCAAGCAGCATAAAAGACTCCGTTTGGGGTTGCAGGTTGTGCGTCGAGGTGGGTCCGAGACGGGGAACAAACCGCCGCCGCTATCCACAGCTGCTTTCCTCGGAGCCTAGATAGGCTTTAACCACAACCGGATCATTAGCCACGTCCTGGGTCGGACCTTCCGCGATTTTCTCCCCGAACTGAATACAAACGAGTCGATCGCACAGGCCCATGATGATTTGCATGATGTGTTCGACCATGAGAATAGTGATCCCCTGGTTCCGGATACGGCGGATCACCGACATGATGTCGTTCAACTCCCCTTCGGTCAGCCCGGCGGCCACTTCATCAAGAAGTAGGAGCCGGGGAGAACTGGCCAAGGCCCGCGCCATATCCAACCGCTTAAGTTGGACGGTGTTCAATTTTTCGGTTAAGACGTCTTCCCGGATGGGGAATTCCACGAAAGCGAGAAGGCTCAGGCTTTGTTTCACCGCATCTTTAACGTTCCCGTGCTTATGGCCGAAAATCGACGCCGTCATCACATTCTCGAGGGCCGTCATCTTGGGAAACGGCCTGGGTATCTGAAAGGTCCGGGACAAGCCCTTGTGACACATCTTTTCCGGGGGCAAGCCGGTAGTCTTTTCGCCGAAAAAAAAGGACCGATCCCGAGGTCGGCGGATTCAGCCCGGCAATGGCATTGAGAAGTGTCGTTTTGCCGGCGCCGTTCGGCCCGATCAGCCCGACGATCTCCTCCTGTTCCACGCGCATAGAGACCCGGTTGACAGCGGTCAATCCGCCGAACTGTTTGGTTAAATTCTCCGTCTGCAAAGCAATCATCGAAACCACCCATCCCTTGATCTAAATCCACCATCAAATCGCGAATAGGGCGCGTAAATCCTAGGCAAAACGAGAAGTTGGACCGATTTTGGCCCGCAGGCGTATTCACCATACGTCGAGGAGCCACCGGGCGGTGCCCGGAGCCGCTGCGGAATGCGTGCCACCGCTGAATGTAACCTGCAACCGAGTTCGAGCGGGCCATTGGGTGCGGGACCTTCCCGCCGAGCGTTGCAGCCAGGAGTTACGTGCCTCGATGCCCGTAAGTGGTGAATAAGGATTGATAGGGTAAGCGGTGGAAATGGGATGTCTCCCATCTCCACCGACACACCTTCAGCTATTGCCGGACTTCAAGTTTTTTGGTCGCCATATCGGGCGGATAGACGATTTCACCTTTGCCGCCATTGTATTGAATGATGGGGAAAAAGTAGGCGTCGGGCCCCAATACCGGGTCCGGAAAACTTGTGGCGTCATAGCGGTAATTTTTCATGATAATGGCGCCCTCGGCCGAGGAATAGGTCAGCTTGCCCGTGTTGACTTCTTCGACCATGACCTTATAAATGGTTTCCTTATCGAGCTTGCTATATTTGTTCAAGGCATGGCCCAGGACCTTGATGAAAAAATTGGTGAGATCATAAGGAATACCGCCGGTTGACGGACTGGGTTTGATTTGAAATTTGGCTTCGAAAGCCTTGGCCCATTCCTTGGCCTGGGGGCTGGCAAGTTGAGGAATCATATCAACCACGCCATCGGAGGCCTCACCGGTCAATTTGTACCAGTCACCGACCCAGCCCAGACCATCGGCAATGATGATGGATTTGAGTCCGACTTCCTGGCTCTGTTTAATAAACGCCGTCATGGAAGGCAGCGAAGTGCTGGTCCCGGCCACGGCCGCCACGCCCGCTTTTTTGTATTTGCTGACCAGCGGGTAGAAATCGGTTTGGGAGGTGGGAAAGTAATCTTCCGAGATAACTTCCCAGCCGGTATTCTTGAATTCCTGCTTGAAGGCGCCGCACGCGCTGCGACCCCAGTCAGTATCCTCCCCGTATATGGCCACGGTTTTTTTCGCGGGCTTGAACGCCCCGGTTTCAATAGCCTTATTGAGTGTCTCGACATAACCCTTCATGAGGTGGCCTGGAATCGGCCAACCCTTTCCGCCCCAGTAACTGTATTTGGCGGGTTCGTTCTTATATTTCTGATTTACGAGTTCCGTGGCGCCTTGAGAAAACATGTGAGGGATTTTGTAATGGGCGGCCACGTCCATAACCGCGACGGACGTCGAACTGTTCCAGTCCAGCAGTCCAACTTGAATACCGCCGCGCTCGACCGCCTCCGCATAAGCAGCGCTAGCCTTCGCCGGATCGGACTGACTATCGATCCATACCAGGTCCAGCTTATAATCCCCCACTTTGTAGCCAATTTTTTCCATGGCCATCGTTACCGCGGACTTGTATTGCTGACCGGTTTCCGCCGAAGGACCGGTTAAGGGCGCCAGAACCCCCACCTTAAGCACTTTACCTTCCGCCATCACCTGGTTGGCGCCAAGCAAAACAATGCAGGCGACCGCTACGATCCAAAACCGCCAATACCCTCTGCTCATTGAGTTCTCCTTTCAATTTCCAAAAAAATCGCCTTGTGTGGATACTCTGATACGTCACTCACGCGCTCACCCTCAAATTGAAGATTCCCGCTGCCAGCGGCGATGAATCTTCGACATGTAAGGAAAGAAAGCTTTTTTGTATTTGACGCTAATCCCGCAGCAAGCTACGAGTAATACGCTCGCTGGCATGTTCACCGCCCCGTCTCGGACTTGGCGCGAACTAGAGGCGAAAATCCGTCATAGACCGGACGCGTCCCCGGCGAAACGCAAAGCTAGGGCGTTACCGCAGGGATTTATTTGCCTCGGTGCTTAACCCGGATTTTGCGGTCGTCTTCTGCTACGGTGCCGAACTACTGGCTACAACACTCGTTTCCCGCTTTTCGACCTCGATGTATCCAGCGATACACCTACGGCCGGAAAGCGGTCCAACTTCGTGTTTCGCGACGTATTCCGGCCCCTCGCCACGAACCCGACCGCAAATTCCGGTTTTAAAAGTAGTTGTTTACGTTTACAGGAATGCTGTACTTAGCCGATCACTCCGAATCGACCCATTTTAGAACTGTAACTGGCGCCCGATGTTGCGGCTGAAGCTCATGATCAAAAGATTTCACTGTTGGGATTAAACCCATACTTGAAAGGGTCTTCTTCATTCACCACGAAGTTGTGTAATCCGGTGATAAAGGCCCGGCCCCGGATTTCAGGCACGACCGCGGGGATTCCACCTACGGTGGTCTCTTCAACGATCCGGCCGTAAAACGTCGTCCCGAAAAGACTGCTGTGGGGGAATTCGCAGCCCACCCCCAATTTTCCCTTGGCATGGAGTAAGGCCATCCTGGCACAGGTCCCCGTTCCGCAAGGGGACCGGTCTATTTGGCCCGATCCAAAAACCACGACATTCCTGGCCGGCTCGGATTTATCGTGGAATTCCACCAAATCCACTTGGCTGGCCACGCCCGAGCCCGGGTGGATTATGCTTTGCTCCGTGTTGATCCGTCGACGAATGTCCATTCCCAGTTGCCGAAGTTGCTTAATGTTTTCCAAAGTCAAGGAGAGGCCGAGATCATCGACGGAGACAATTCCAAAAAAATTACCGCCGTAAACGATTTCGACCGGGACCTCCCTTCCGTCCATCAACTTGACGGTAATCGCGCGATAGAAAAACGCCGGAACGTTTTGGATGGTGACATCCTTCACTTGTCTATCGAGCAGGTCGGCTCTGGCCGCGATACGGCCGGCGGGAGTATCCAGGACGACATGCTGAACCGCCGCGCCGGATTTTTTTTCCACAGGGATTATCCCGGCTTCCAACAGGATGGTTACCGCTCCGATGGACCCGTGTCCGCACATATCAAGATACCCCTGGCTGTCCATAAAAATGACCCCCACCTGGGCGTCTTCGATGGTCGGAGTGGTAATAATGGCCCCGAACATATCCTGATGCCCTCGAGGCTCCCACATCAGGGTTTTACGAAGCATGTCCATGTTGGATTGCAGCCATTGTTTCCTGGCCGCCATGGTCTTGCCGGGTAAAGGTGGCAGACCGCCGGTCACGACCCTGGTGGGCTCTCCGGCGGTATGGGCGTCGATCGTACTGATCAGCCGAGAGAATTCCATAATCTTTCCCCGTGTTCGGATTTTTCCGACTATGAAAGATGAAAATGAGCGGGGCCTCACGAATCGTTTTCCGGCAACTTGCCCGCCCTGGCGTGTAGACCGGAATGATGTTTCTGGGCTCGGGCAGAGATCGCCGCCGCGCCACGAGTCCATTTTCATTTGGTTATCTGAAGGTTAGGCTACTGTTGTTATCCGGACTCAAACAAAGAGAGCAACTTTCGCGCCAACTTAAACCGGCAAAAAACTAAGTTTTTTCTACTGTAATATCTGAGGCTTATACTGGAAATCCGGCGTCGGGCTTCTTAAACTGGCCGCCGCTTCCGAGTCAAGTGCGTCACAATGATGCACCTGAAGTCGCGGAGAACACCCGAAGCCTGGAATTAAAGAGCAGAAACCGGCGTGTCAAATATACGCACCCGGGTTGACTAGTGACGCACTGGTTGATGATGATAATTTATTTGAGGTGACTGCAAAACTTAAAATTTTAGCCCGGATCGAGGAGGGCGAGATTTTGAAGCCGCGGGAATACGGCTGTATTTTGATGACTTCAAAATTGAGTCCGACAAAGAGTTGGGCCAAAAGGGCGGTTTTGCTATCACCTCATTTGTTTTAGTTTCCTTTGTAGTGTCCGCCTAGTGACGTCGAGGATTTTCGCCGCGTGGGTGCGGTTTCCGCCCACGGTCTCCAAAACCTCGAGGATATGACGCTGTTCCATTTCGGCCAGAGTAAGGAATCGAGAAGATTTTTTTTGCCCGTTTTCCAGTTGGATGCCGCCGTGAGACCTGACAGAGGAAAGGTGGAGAGTATCGTCGGCTTCCAGGAGAATCGCGCCGGCGATCAGGTTTCGCAATTCCCGGACATTGCCGGGGAAGGAGTAGGTCATGAGCCGGTTGACCAGGTCCGGGGCCAGGGAGTTAATGGTTTTTCCGTTCTCTCGAGTAAAGATTTCCAGAAAACGCTGAGCCAGAGGAAGAATGTCCTTAGGTCTTTCTCGCAGCGGCGGCAAAGCGATGTGGAACATGTTCAGCCGGTGGAAGAGATCGGCTCGAAACCTGCCCGCTTCAATCTCCGTATCGATATGCCGATTGGTGGCGGCCAGCACTCGAAGATTGACGCTACGGCTCAGGGTGCTCCCTAGCTGGTGGAACTCGCGTTCTTGGAGAACCCGGAGCAATCCTCCCTGTTGCGGAAGTTCCAGGTCGGCTATTTCATCCAGGAAAAGTGTGCCGCCTTGAGCAGCCTCCAAGAATCCCTTTCTTTCGCCCACGGCTCCGGTGAAAGCGCCCTTGGCATGGCCGAAAAAATCATCCCTAAAGAGTGTGCCGCTGACCGCGCCCATGTTGACGGGGACAAACGCTTGGCTCGCCCGACCGCTCAGGGCGTGAATAGTCCGGGCGATCATTTCCTTGCCGGTCCCCGATTCTCCGGTGATGACCACGCTGTAATCCGTGGGCGCGACAACTTCGACCTTGTGAAAAACCCGCGCCATGGCCGGATCCTTGGCCACCATGTTCTGGAAAGCCTCGGGGTGCTTGATATCCTCAAAAGAGGGTTCCCGCTCGTACAAACCCAGATCATATCGCAAGCAGTACCGTTCCAGAGCCCGTTTGATAACGATAATCAGCTTGTCAAAGCCGACTGGTTTGACCAGGTAATCGTATGCTCCCAATTTTATGGCCTGGACCGCGGAACGGGTATCATCCATGGCGGTAATGATGACGCATTCCACATTAAAGAATCTTTCCTTAATGATGCGCAGCAGTTCCAGCCCATCCACATCGGGCATGACCAAGTCCAGCAGCACAAACTGGAACGGATGGGCTTCGAGAAGAGGTATCACCCGCCGGCTGTCGGAAACCAGAGCCGGTTCGGGCATTCCGGCTTCAGCCAATAAGGTTTTGACGGTCAGCAAAAAACCTGTATCGTCATCGACCACCAGAATAGGGGTCGGTTTTCCGGGAATCAACTCCATAAATCGGTCTTTCCTATTGTCGTTTCCAAACGCCCATCGACCATCCCCCCGTGCAAGCTGTCGAGCACCCGTTGGAATTCAGTTTCAAAGCGGTCGGTCCATTCTCTCAGTTCCGCTTGCGGCCATTCCTTTGCTCCGGTTTCCAACTCCGCGGCCAAATCCCGGCAGGTCAGCGCATCGATGCGTGCGCAAGCCCCCTTCAGGGTATGGGCCGCAAAGTAAATGCCCTGTCGGTCTTCATCGGCCACGGCGGATTTGAGGCGAGTCAACACAACTGGGGTTTCCTGACTAAAGATGTCGTAAACCTGCTCGATCAATCGTTCATTGCCGCCAAAGCGGCGCCGGGTCGTCGGTCGGTCCAGTAAGACTGTATCGGTCTGCCGCGGTGGTGAATAGACTGCCGGATCCGGCGCCAACCGGGACTGACGACGGTTACGGTCGATTACCGCCGCCAGAGTCTCGATCTCAACAGGCTTGGCGAGGAAATCGTTCATGCCCGCCTCCGCGCTCTGTCGGCGGTATTCTTCGAGAACGTGGGCCGTCATAGCCACGACCGGAACGTCCCGGTTAAGTCCGCCGGCCGCACCGCTCCGGAGGCGGCGGGTGGTTTCCAACCCGTTCAGGCCGCTCATTTGAAGATCCATGAGCACCAAATCAAAACGTTCCCGCTGTAGGTACTCCAAGGCCTGGAGCCCATCAGTTACGGTGGTGGGCGTATGCCCCAGCTCTTCGATAAACCGGCCGGTGACCCAGGCATTGGTCAGGTTATCTTCCACTTGCAGGATTTTGAAGGGCGATTGTTTTGAGCTAGGCAGGATATCGGCCGTTACCGCCGCACTTGGGATTTCGGATTCCGGAGACGCAATCCCCGGTTCAAAAGCCGCCAGAAAACAAAACCGGCTGCCTTGTTCCTTTCGGTTTTCCGCCCAGATTGCGCCGCCCATTAGCTCAACATACTTTTTGCATACGGTCAGGCCCAGGCCGATTCCCCCCCGGCTTCGCTCCATGGGACTCTGGCACTGGCGAAAGCTGTCGAAAATGATATCCAGATGATCCTTCACTATTCCAATACCCGTATCTTCGACCGCCCAAAAAAGATGGAACGCTTCATCACCTTTGGCTGGCTGGCTATTTCCAAGCCGCTCCAAAATATCGGCGCCCGGCGCCGCGACCCTGACCTCGATGCCTCCGGCATCGGTGAATTTCAGCGCGTTTCCCACCAGATTTATGAGAATTTGTCTCAATCGGACCGAATCTCCCTTCACATAACGAGGCAAACCTGCATCTACGGTCAGGGTAAAAGCCAGTCCTTTCTGCCGAGCC
>JADFXS010000071.1:0-1633 GCA_015233515.1 Deltaproteobacteria bacterium
AAAATCTTTAACTTTTTAAACTTATTTATACGAAGAACTTGGTAAGCTTGGGTTAGGGTGCCCGCCGCGGCAGGGGATTAAGTTTCTTAAATTCATTTTTTCAGAGAATTCTTTAACTGCCGCATAAAGACTCCATCTTCAGCCCAGAGCCGGCAACTGTTGACCAGATATCGCAACCCCGGGATTTCTTCAATCTTTTCAGGTCGAGGACGGGATTGTTGAGAAGACTTGGTCCAAACCCCATGTATGGCCGCCGGACCAAGAACCACAAGCAAATGGGTCAGATGTGCACAACCGGCGACACCACCCAATAAAGCATGGATTTTTTCGCTGTACCCCGAGACTATAGGCAAACCGATGACTTTTTTCACGGAATCACGAGTTTCCTCGCATAATTCATGAGGTATTCCGGGCATTTCCGCTTCCGCGTCCAGGATGGTCGGTGGTCGGTCGCCGACAAGCAGCCGGATACACATCCAATGAATTATTCCCGATGGCAGCGGCTCCCCGGACAAACGGTAGCCTGAAATTAGGCGTTCATCTTTCAACCAGCCTTCAACGACCACTTGATCGTTGGAGGCCGGGTAGGTACGGATTTCGATATGGCGTTGATGAATCGGAGGTCCGGTGATCAGATCTTTTATTGAGGTCATTCTTTTTCCTTTTCCACGTGATAAAGTTCCAAAACACGGTGGATGATGGCGGTGGTGGAGACTCCAGGCGTCAAAGGGATAGTAAGGATTCGACCTCCTTGGGCCTGGACGACTTCCCGGCCGACTATCCGATCGATAGGCCAATCGCCGCCTTTAACCAATATATCCGGTTTCAACCAGGTTATTAATTCCAGGGGAGTAGGCTGATCAAAGGTCACAACCGCGTCGATCATTTCCAGTCCGGCCAGAATTTCGCCTCTTTGGTCTTGTGGCATAATCGGCCGGGATGGACCCTTGATTTCCCGGATTGACCGGTCGGAATTCAAACCAACCACCAACGCCTGCCCTAAGGCCCGGGCTTCGGACAAGTAACGAAGATGCCCAATATGCATGAGATCGAAGCAGCCATTCGTGAAGACCACGGTCAGACGCTGTCGGCGCCAATTTTGAACCGTGTTTAGAGCTTGTTCCCAAGTCATTATTTTCTGTTGATAATTATTCGGCAAGATGCTCCATCCGAAAAAATTTATCCCCAGAATATAACGCAAGAGCCAAAGAGGGAAGAGGAAAGAAATGAGAGAAGCGAAAATAGGTTCCGATCAATCGGACTACAGCTCCGAATCGGTTGCGAAAAATGGCAAAAGCACGACGGAAAGACATCCCGATCTAGGCGGGATTTTATTGAACAGGCAGGCGAGCGCATTCCCCGCAGCTTGCCGCGGGGAACTTCAATATATGTTGAAATGATGACGTCCCCTAAGATCGCCGATCATCATCCCCCCATTCGGTCTTTTTCCGGAATCCGGATGAACTCAGGGGACATAGTAGTGGACCAAGCCTTCCAATTTATGAAGATTCCTTAGTTCTACCTTGGTTTTTTGAGAAAGGTCGCTGGTTATCTTTTGTAGAATCTGTTCGGCCGCCGTTAAGTCCTTGGGAGGAGTTTCCTCCTTGGCTCGACGATTTTCCAGGGAAATCGC
>JADFXS010000071.1:1720-2154 GCA_015233515.1 Deltaproteobacteria bacterium
ACCGCCGCTCGGCTTGAACAGGCTTGCTTCCTTGAAAAACGGTCAAAGATGGCCCAGTAGTCATAATTCACCCTGATTCTGCGTTGACGCTCTTGGAATTCTCCGGACCATGGCCAATCGGTAATCGTCATTTAGTGACAGACCACATCCCTTGGAAGTTGCTCATGCTTCCAAGTGAAGGTCATACCGAACCACAAATCCGGACCCGTCTCCGCCAGGAAAAACGACTCTTTCACGGACAGACAAGTATCCGCGACTCACAACCCTCGCCGCTACATCCAACCTGAGTAATGCGCTCTCCATCAAGAATGAATATCTCCCCGGCGCAATATCCAGGTTTAAGTCGCCGGCCGCCTATAAATGTTCCAATCACCGTCAGCCTCGACTTCTGTTTTGGCGGGAGTGAGTCCTTGCCGACAGACCCCGCCGTTGAA
>JADFXS010000071.1:2283-6785 GCA_015233515.1 Deltaproteobacteria bacterium
TAACAATTTCAAGGCAGTAAATCTCAGAGTCGACTGGAGTTATTTTTAATGTTCGGCGATAGGTTTTCTTCCAGAAGCTGTAGGATGCGGTCGCGGGTATCAAATTTGACTTCCGATCCATTCAAAATGATGACGAAAGTCAAGGGCTCTCCCAGGGGTGATTCGAGGTAACCGGCTAAGGCTTTGACGTCGCTCAGGGTTCCTGTTTTGACATATGCTCGGTCCCGGGCGGTGAGCAGCCAGCGATAGTCCTTGAATTGACGTAAAATATAACTCAATTGCGTCGCCGTGATTTTCGTTTTCCTCGATAATCCCGAACCTTCTTCCACGTGGAAAAGAGGAATTTGATATTTGGTCAAATAATCTTTGATGACTTGCCGGGCTTTTTCCGCGTCGGCTGGGGAACCAAATCTTTCGGCGCCCATGGTCAAAAAGACCTGGTTAGTCATAAAATTGCTGGAATATCTAAGAAATTGCTCCACGACCCAGCGAAGATCCTTCCGGGATTGGTGGCGATAAAATAAAGGCGCCTCCATGGGCTCGGGGTTGGCCGGTTTCACTTGGCCTCTAACTTCCACGCCGGATACCTGCAAAAAACTTTTAAAGAGTTCTCCAGCATAGAGAAGGCCGGTTTTAGGATCATCAGACAAGCTGAAGCGAAGCTTGCCATGAGCGTGGTTCTTTTTGGCCAGACCGCGCGCCAGATCCGTCAACGGTGTTTGTGGCTCTCCGGACAACATAGACCCGTCCGGTCGGACTTCGATGGAAACAGTATTGAAGTTCACGCATAAAGCGCCGTTGTAAGCATCGTGAGGGTAAATGCTTTTTTCGGTTCCGTCCAAGATCAGGCCGGGAGTGAAAAAAAGGTTGTCGACAATGATGTTATTGACACGCCCCAGGCCGAGGGCTTTCAAGTGTTGAGTGATAAAGGCTAATTCTTCCGAGACCAGCCAAGGGTCACCGCGGCCGATAACATATAAATCCTGGTTGGGTGACAACCGGAATTCCGTGATAAAACGATAGTTCGGACCCAAGTAGTCCAAGACCGCGGCGGCGATCAGAATTTTCAGGGTCGAGGCTGGGGTGAAGGCTTGGTCGGCGTGATAGGAGAATAAGGATTGTCCGTCCATGTTCGCGACCAAGACCGCTCCCTTGCCGGCCAGGGCGCGAACCTGATCCATCCATTTATCATTATCGGCGAAAGTCGTGGTGGAAGAGGCCAGCAGGGTGAACACACATATGATAGCGGCTATTGTTTTGGACATTTTTTACTCTCGGATATCCCAGGTTTCATTATTGAAGAAAAAACGACGTCCAACTTCCTTCAGACGCTCAAACTCCGGTCGGTCGTTTTTATAGAGTTCCGCCATGGCCGTTTCGCCAAAATTTAGAAAAGTATTGATGATTTGTTGGTTATCCCAGTCCGGCGGCGTATAGGCCAGTTCATCTCGTTCTTGCATGGAGCGGGCTTGGGAGGCATTTTCCATCCGGCGCTGGAAATCAGCCATGATCCGGTCCTGAGCGATCCATTCAATCGTGTAGGCAATCAAGAAAAAAGCGGCTTCTTCAGGTATAACGCCGGCTTCTCTAACCGCTTGATAGGCTGCCAAGCGTTGTTCTTTAGTCGGCGGTGTCACGGCTGAAGTATTTTGGTGTATCAGTTTGTTTAGCTGGACCCACCAACGTTCCGGATGGACCGGCGGCTTGACCATGGAAATGATTTTGGCCAGGATTTCAGCCAGAATTTTACGATCTTCCTCGGGCTGGTCAAAACATCGCCGCCAAATTTCCATATCATCCATATGCGGACTACCTCGTTTTAAAAAAACTGACCGATTATAGCAGGACTAGTCATGAATGCCCACTTGTTTTGACTTGTCCGGCGCAACGATATCGGGCAATATGGGAAAAAGTCGGACATCATTGCACCGACGCCAAGGGTTTTGTTTGTATCAAATCAAATCCAAACGTTGATTGACTCTCGAACTCTTATGCAAATTTTTTCAGACATCTCTTGGGGTTATCTGGCCGCTGTTCTGGTGACCATGGGAGGATACCTCCTGGCTTTGATCCTAATTCCCAGGATTCTTTTGGACCGGCGCGGCCCGGAAGCTACCTTGGCCTGGATTCTGATCGTCGCTTTTGTTCCATATCTGGGCGCGGCCGTATTCTATGTTTTCGGTAGAACCAGGGTACAGCGGCGAACACGAAAAGTCCGAAGATCTCACGACGTTTTTCAAGACAGTTTGGAACGTTTGCCCGGAACAACAAGCTATTCCCATGAAATCCCGGAAGATATCCGGGACATCTCCTTGGAAGGGGTAGCTTCTCTCGCCGGACATCTGATTGATATGCCTCTAGTTCCCGGCAACAAAGTGGAATTGTATACCGATGGCGCTTTGGCATATGACCGGATGGAGGAAGCCATCCTTTCCGCCAAGCATCATGTCCACTTGATGAGCTATATTTTCCGGACAGACCAGACCGGACAACGTTTTCGTGATCTTTTAGTCCAAAAAGCGCGGAGCGGGCTGAAAGTCAAACTGCTGGTGGACGGATTTGGAGGGAGGCAGATCAGTTCCCGCTTTATTCGGCCGTTACGGTCAGCCGGCGGCGGCTTTGCCTGGTTTGCCCCCATCCTGGGCCGCTGGGGCCGTTGGCGCCCCACTTTACGTAACCATCGAAAAATATTGGTTGTTGACGGCCAAGTGGCCTTTACCGGCGGATTGAATATCGGTGATGAATATCAAGGCCGAAGCAAGGAATACGGACCGTGGCGGGATAGCCATATGCGTATTGAAGGTCCCGCGGTCCGTCACCTGCAGGAAGCCTTTGCCGAGGATTGGTTTTTTGCTGCGGACGAAGACTTGGTCGAGCCGGAAAATTTTCCCGAAATACCGCCGTGTGGTTCGGAATTGGTTCAAGTGATCAGCAGTGGTCCGGACCATGATTATGCCACCATCCACCGCGTTTTTTTCACCGCCATAAACGAGGCTCGTAGCCGAGTTTATATCACGACCCCGTATTTCGTGCCTGATCCGGCCATGCTGATGGCCTTGAAGTCCGCGGCTTGGCGCGGTCTGGAAGTAATCATACTTTTACCCGGGCGCTCGGACATGCCCTTGGTTCAGTGGGCGGCTAGATCATATTACGATGAGCTGCTAGCCGCGGGGGTCAAGATTTATGAACTGCATCACGGCATCCTGCACGCTAAAACCATGGTGTTGGACGGAGCTTGGAGTACGGTGGGATCGGCCAACATGGATATACGTAGTTTTCAGTTGAACTTTGAATTGAACGTCTTGGTGTGGGGACAATCCTTTGCCGAGCGAATGGAAAATATATTCAAATCCGATTTATCCCAGGGTGATATCGTCACCTGGAGTCAATTGATGAACAAGCGGCGCCTGTCTCGGTTTGCCGAAAACATCAGTCGTGTCCTGTCTCCGGTGTTATGAACGTGCAGGCGAACGCATTCCCCGTATCTTGTCGAGGGGAATCTTCAAATACGCTCATACTCTCCGGTCGAACCAAAATCAGTGTTTGAACGGGACACTACAATTTAAGAAAATATCGAACATTTATCCCGACAATATATAGAAAATCAATGTATAATGGTTCTAGGCGAATCATAAATTTTAAATGGATCTGTGGAGGTCTTTATGAAGATCAGACATTGGATGACACCCAACCCTATCACGGTTACACCAGACACGTTGATCATCGACGCTAAGGCCATAATGAAGGAACACAAAATTCGCCGTTTGCCGGTAGTAGACAAGAAAGGCAAATTGGTCGGCCTGGTCACTTACAGACACATAATTGAAGCTTCGCCGTCACAGGCGACCTCTTTATCCATCCACGAACTGAACTACTTGATTCTTAAGCTGACCGTCCAGGATGTTATGCGCAAGGATCCTATCACCGTCAGTCCTGAAGATTCCGTGCCCGATGTTATGCTGGCCGGCCATCGCCGGGGTATCGGAGCCTTCCCGGTCATGGAAAATGGCAACCTTATCGGCATCATCACTGAAAACGACGTATTTAACGCGATGATTTACATTTTCGGCACTAGAGAAACTTCATCCATCATTCCCTTGCAACTGATCGGGGGTGAAGATTCCATCGGCGTTTTTCGTCGGATCGCCGAAGTCATGGAAAAGAAGCAAATCCCCATTTATGCCATGTTCACGCTGCCAAATCGGGATATGGAAGGTATTACCATTTACGTGCGGGTCAAGACCAAAGAGACGGAACCTCTCCTCGAAGACTTGGCTCTAGCCGGCTTCAAGAAAGCTGACTGATCCCTGGTGCAGATTTCCGGCCAGCTATCCGCCGATCGCCAATCCTGGTAACGCTCCTCGGTTTCCGGGATTGGCTGTGGTAATCCTATGAGGACTGAACATGAAGGCGATCGCCTTCCCCTTGGATTGTTGCGGGGTAAGCGAGCAAAATTAAAGCACGTTCGTTCCTTATATATCGAAGATTTTCCGCGATTAGCC
>JADFXS010000071.1:6870-10762 GCA_015233515.1 Deltaproteobacteria bacterium
TAACTCATGACCCGAAAGGGAGCAACTACATTGGCGAACGCCGCCAGGCGTGGAAAAAATTCATGTAATACTTGACGGATAGAACGATACTTGATACATACTGACCCTGATCGATACTTGACTAATAACGTATTGATTCGCAATGAAGATCGAGGAATCGACGCCGAATACACCATCGAAAGCCAATCCTTGGACAATGTAAAGCAGGAAACCTATGACAGATGAAAAAGATCTGACAGGAACCATCGACCAGGCTCGAAAAATTATGCATGACATGAACCAGCCACTTACAGTTATTATGGCCCGCAGTGAACTCATGATGCTCAAAATCCCCCCGGACAGTCCACACCGCAAGGCGGTGGAACAGATTCATCAACAAGGGGAAAAGCTTGCCTCATTAATCGATGATTTGCGTACCATTCTGAGGAGTCTGCTTTAATATCTATCCGGATAAATACGACAATAACCGGCCGACTATTATAAATCTCCACGACCGTCCCGCCGAAAAGGGAATATGAATCAGTTTGTCAAGCCGGAGGCGACAAGGATTGTTCGAATCAATTCCGGCCGCCTTCATTTCATAAAAACTTCCGTTATTTATGCCGCCGAAAACAACAGCCTGAACTCCGGCTGGTTGCTGGTTCGAGACGGATTAATCAGGGATATGGGTCTTGGATCACCCGCGCTGTCCAATGATATTGCGGTCATGGACCTGAGCGGATTTTTTTTGACGCCCGGGTCGCCGGGAGTGACTATCGGTTGTGGTCTACGGCAGGAAATGACTCTCCTACGCCGCGCCGGCTATACCGGAAAAGAGTTGTTAGCCATGGCCACCAACAATGCCGCCGAATTATTTCCGAACCACCATCGTCTGAGCAAGTTGACTATCGGCGGACCGGCTTTTTTTTAGGATTTCCCGTGGGTATTTCTTTAGCCGAGGCTTTAACCCGGCCACCCGGGATCATCATCAGTTGAAGCTCCTCGCAGCAAGCTGCGAGGAATCTTTGACATGTGAGGAACGAACGCGTTTTAATTTTTTGCTCGCTAACCCCGCGGCAAGCTACGGGGAATGCGCTCGCTTGCATGTTCAACTTGGGATTGAGGTTGACCGTAGGAGATATCACTGTGTCTGATCTAATGAGTCAAACTAAACTGGTGAGCATTGCGGACGCCGATATCGCCGAGGAAATCCCTTTTACCCTAAGCTGGGGGGGAAACCTCGAACCGCTGAAAAATTCCCTGGCCAGGGTCGGCCAGATTACTCCTTTAGTATTATGGCCCGATCAAAATGAGATAAAACTTTTATGCGGAGCCAGACGTCGCCGGGTTTTACGAGAACTGGGTCGAAATAAGTATTCAAGCTGGCTCCTGCCTCAAGGCATCCGACCCGAAGAGGCCATGCTTTTGGCGATTGAAGAGAATCTGGGCCACCGTCAATTTAACGAAACCGAGAAAGCCTTGGTGATAAAAAGCCTTTGCCGATATATTCCTATCGCGGAAGTCGCCTCGAATTATTTACCGAAGCTAGATATCCCTCCCAAGGACACCTTTTTAAATCGATACCTTTCTTTAAACAAATTAGCCCCGACAGGTTTAGAGGCCTTGGCCGGCGGACGACTGGACCCGGAGACCGGTGAATTCCTGGCCGGCTTGAGCCTGCCCGATCAGGAAGCCATATTATCGTTGCTGAACGTTTTGAACCCAAACTTCAATCAACGACGTCAACTGATAACTTGGCTGGAAGAAATATCCCACCGGGAAGACCGGACTATGGCCGAGGTTCTCCAAGATCATGACTTACAGGAGATCTTGACCGCGGATAACCTCAACCGGTCTCAGAAAGAAAAAAAAATTCGCTCTGTTCTCCGGTCACGGCGTTATCCCACTCTAGTCCGTCTTGAAAACGACCGGATGGCCCTTCTTAAAAAGCTGGCCTTGCCGGCCGCGGTCCACTTCAAACTGCCGAACAATTTTGAAGGACTGTCTTTTTCGATGGAAATCGTATTTGCCGATGTGGCTGGTTTGCGAGCCAATCTGCAAGCTCTGGAGCGGGCCGCCGATTCGCCGGTAATGTCCGACCTTTTGGACTTGGGATGAGCACTCACCACCGACCGTTCAAACTGGCGGCCGAATCAGATGCGCTGAATAATCCCTTTGGACAGGCGCTGAGCCGGCAATTTGCCTCAGTGGACATTCGTTCGCGGATAAGCCCGGCCGAATATATAAATTTCGGAGCGGCCGACTTGATCCTGGCCAACCATCATGGCCGCTTTATTAAACCATGCCCGGGAACAAAAGATTATAATTGCTGCGGCCTGGAGATCATCCATATCGGCCTGGGATGCACTTTAGGGTGTTCTTACTGTATCCTGCAGGGCTATTTAGATTCCAACGCCTTGGTTTTGTTTGGCAATATTGAGAACGTTTTTAACGACTTGGCGAATCAATTGGCCATCCCCGGAGCCAGGCCCAGGCGATTTTGCACAGGTGAATTCACTGACAGCCTTCTCCTGGAAGAAATCACCGGCACAGGCGCCAGGCTGGTAGGATTGTTTGCTCGAGCCGCCGCCGGTCACACTTTGGAACTTAAGACCAAAACCACCAATGTGCGCGGCCTTCTCGAGCTGAATCATGAAGGCCGGACCATTGTCAGTTTTTCCGTTAATGCTCCGGAAATAACCCGGCGGGAAGAGCGATCCGCTCCTGCTTTATCGGCTCGATTGAAAGCCGCTCGACAGGTGGCTCGAGCCGGTTATCGCCTGGGCTTTCACTTTGATCCGATTATCAGGTATCCGGGTTGGGGCGATGGTTACGCCCAAACCGTGAAAGATATTTTTGATGCCGTGCCGTCGAATCAAATAGCCTGGATCAGCCTGGGTGCTTTCCGTTATTTACCGGGGATGAAAGACATCGTTCGCCGAAGTGATCCTAAATCCCGGATCATGGATGAGGAATTTATTCTGGCCGAAGACGGCAAGATGCGCTACCTGCGGCCGGTGCGAGTGGAAATTTACCAACGTCTTCTGGCGGAAATCCGCTCGGCCGCACCTGAGGTTTGTGTGTACTTGTGCATGGAAAGCCCCCGAGTATGGCGGGAAGTCTTTGGTTATGATCCCGGGACGGAAGGCTTGATCCGGATGCTCGATGAACGAACATCCGGTTGACTTTCCCGAAGGCGGTAAATAATTGAAACTCCCCGCGACAAGCTTCGGGGAATATACCAGACTGCATGTTATTAATTCTGTGTGAAAAATTTTATAGGGACATGAGCCACATCTTTCCCCTCTAAAGCTTTTTCTCTTTGGACCATTTTTTCCAAACTTCCTGATTTCTTTCCCCAGTTATCTCAATCAAGGCGTTCAGGGCATAAAAAGGTTCGACGTCCAAGACCTCAAGCAATGGTTCGATCGCTTTTTTATCTTTTATCCAACCTAGGCTTTCGGCGGCGATCCCCCTCAAGGATCCTTGGTCGGTTTTCAGAATCCCGATAAGAACATCAACTGCTCGATCCTTATCCGTTTTTTCGCTAACCGAGGCGACCGAAGCCAATTTCCTAACCATCCATTTCTTGACTTCCAGGTCCGTTTCCTTATTCAGAGCTGCGAGCAACGGTCCCAGGGCTCTGGCGTGAGCTTTGCGCATCCTGCCTCCCAAGGCCACGACCGCGGCTTCTCGGACGCGCGGGTTCTTGTCCTCAAGCAATTCGATCAAAAGATACACTTTTTCCTCGTCGTCGATTTCCCCGAGGCGACTCGCTATTGAAAACCGTTTGGACTCGAAATGGTCGTTTTTCAGGGACGCGACCAGATCACGAACATCAGGTTTAATACCGATCATCACTTGGTAAACGATTCCAACTAAAAGGACTATACCTAAAGATATCGCGACCTGT
>JADFXS010000071.1:10772-11199 GCA_015233515.1 Deltaproteobacteria bacterium
CAATTATGTGGAGCAAGGAAAAAAATCCTGTAAGAAAACATAGCAACAGACCAATCGGAATTATAATGAACATACTATAGGACATGCTGTTCCAGCCCGACGTCCCTATGGAATATCCGGTGCGTTCCGATAAAAAATAGCTAACAGTCAGAGAGCCGATAATCAGCAAGATGCCGATTAAGCCGGTAATTCTCAGCTTACCGGCGAACAGGACCATCGATAAACCGGAAACCAACATCAGGATCGGCGAGGCGTTTTTCGCCAGCATTCCAACCACTCCAAGGTTTTCCCGGCCAAAGGTTGGTTGCATGACTAAAATGACCACCGAAAGAATCATCAAACCAAGGCTTATTCCGATGATAAAAGCTCTATATTTCATTTTAGTCATAGGCCAACCGATAAAGAGGAAAAGTCCAATTCCGACATC
>JADFXS010000072.1 GCA_015233515.1 Deltaproteobacteria bacterium
AAAGCATAGTGAAAATCGCCTGAACAAAGCGCAGGATCTAGCCCGCCTGGCTAATTGGAATTGGGAAATTACCACTAACATCGTCACTTATTCACCGACTTTTTATCGTTTGCTGGAAATCAACCCCGAGGATTTACCGGATAACTATGACGGACTGTTGGCGACCGTTCATCCGGAAGATCGGGCCCGAGTCCGTTCCGCCCTGGCCAAGGCCGTGTTTGAAGAAGAAACCTTCAACCTGGAATACCGGATGATTACCACCGAAGGTCAAGCTGTGATCGTTCATGCCCTGGCTGACGTGGTCTATGATGATTTTCAGGAGCCAAGCATGGTGGTGGGGACAATTCAGGATATTACCGCCAGGCGGAAAGCGGAAGAGACCGTCCGGGAACAGGAGGCTCTTTTGAGGGCTATTGTTGAGACGGCGGGAGACGGCATAATCACTATCGACGAGTCCGGGCAAGTCGAATCATTCAATCGGATGGCGGAAAAAATCTTCGGATATATCAGCGAAGAGGTCATCGGCCGAAATGTTGGACTTTTGATGTTGTGGCCGGGAAGCGAAATAAAAAACTACCACATCAATAAAGAATTGAGCGACGGTTTAGCCAAGGGCATCGGTCATGATCGGGAAGTGACCGGACGGCGCAAGGATGGCAGCCCGGTACCATTGGAGATATCCTTAAGCGCGGTGGCCCTTAAGGATAGAAATTTATTCACCATCATGCTCAGGGATGTTACCGAAAAGAAGCAGGCTGAGGAAAAGCTCAAGCTGCTGGCGACTTATGACACTCTGACCGGCTTGTTCAATCGCCGTCATCTTATGGAAAGGCTTGCCTCGGAATTGAGCGCGGCCAAGCGCTATAATCACTCCCTAACGGTCTGCTTGTGCGATCTCGATCATTTTAAGTTAGTCAACGATACACATGGGCACCAGGCCGGCGATACGGTTCTAGCCGCTTTAGGCCGACTGCTCAAAGCAAATATCCGCACTGAAGATATTGCGGGCCGGTATGGTGGAGAAGAATTCGTCTTGATCCTACCTCGAACCTCGACCCAAGAGGCGACCGTGGTTATAGAACGAATCCGGTCAACCCTGGAAAAAACGGCTTTTCGAACCGAGAAAGGTCTTGAATTCTTTGTGACCGGCTCCTTTGGCCTTTCCGAGACACAAGGGCAAAACCTCGACGAATCAGGACTGTTATCTCAAGCCGATCAGGCTTTATACCACGCCAAGGAATCCGGCCGGAATCGACATGCCGTTTATGTTCCACCAGCGGTCTGACGCCCCTTCCAGGTTATTAAAGCTCCCAGCAGCGACGTCAACTGGGATGAATCAAAGACTGTCAGCTGATTATCAGGTTATTGTAAGGAGGAATATATAGATGAACGAACAAGAAGCCCTGGCCGTGTTGACCAAAAAATCTGATTTCGATCCCGAACTGATGCCTTTCTTGGCTGATTTGTTCCTAAACCTGACCGTCCTCAACCCGATTCGCCTGGAAACAGCTCGGCGTTTGGGTCCCATTTTGGATTTGAGGCCCGGTCAAAGAGTTCTGGACCTGGCTTGCGGCAAGGCCGGAGTATCTCTGCCCCTGGTCTACACCTACAAAGTTAACTTGGTCGGCGTGGACCTAATGCCGGATTTTATCCGCGAAGCCTGGTCCCGGGCCGAGCATGCCGGGCTGTTGGATAAAGTCCAATTTATTCTGGACGATGGCGCAAGCTATGTCCGCAATAAACCAAGCATCTGGGAGGCGGTCCTTATCATCGGCGCTCTGCCGTTTTTGTGGGCGGACATGGACCAAGGTCTGACCATAGCGGCCGGCTTGGTCAAGCCGGGAGGTCATCTGGTTATCGGTCTCCCTTATCTCAAACCGTCCGGAAAACAGGATCCGGGCGAACCCCTCAAGAGCAAGGATGAAATCACTTCCTGGTTGGCCGGAACCGGACAGGTCGTGGAAATCCTGGATGATGGGGATGACGGGTGGAAATCCTATATTGAACCGCAAAAAAAAGCCGCCGCCAGACTGAATGAAACAGAAACCCATAATGAAAAGCTGCGCCAAGCCTTGGAAGGGGTACTGGCCCGGTTGGCTTGGGAAGCCGACAACCGGGGCTATGCGCTGTGGGTGATAAAAATATAAGCAGGCGGATTGCGCGGAATCTTCGATGTGCAAGGAAGGATTTTTTTTACATTACCAGCCAATCCCGCGGTAAGCCGCGGGATTGGCTAACATCCATGTTGAATCCGCCCGCAGCGAGCTACGGGGAATGCGCTCGCCTGCATGTTCAACATTTTGAGACCGCCTTTCAACCAAACTCAATTAGTCGGACAATTTTTTAGACCATCTGATTCATGACCGCCCAGGTCAAACCGAATAAAGCCAGATTACCCAGGACATGAATGATGATCGGCGTCAGCAGGCTGCCGGTGTATTCATAGGCGATGAAAAAAACCAGGCCGCCGGCTATCTGTTGAACAGGGACGGGAGACCAGGAGCGGTGGGCCAGGACAAAGGCAATCATACTGAGCAGCCCCGCCGGAACTGTTCCCCAACGTCTTAAATATCCATAAATCACGCCACGAAAAAAAAGCTCTTCCGCCACCGGTGACACTAGCGCCGCGATAGACAAAAACCAAAGAAAATCACTTGGCCGGATCGGTAACCGGCCGGCAAAACACTCCCGCCAGTTTATGCCGACCAAAGACAGGGCCGATAACCCTAATCCGGTGACGACGCCGCACCCGGCCGCCCAAATCAGACCACTCTTCAACCCTGGGCCGATAGCTTCCCGCTTCAGCCCAAACACGGACCAGCCCTGGTTCCCTCGAGTCGCCAGGTAGGTCAGGAGTCCGATTTCCATGACGCGGACTATCCCCACCAAAGTCAAAGGCTGGACGAAATAAACGGCTTCCAGCATTCCGGCGGCGGTCTCCAGCACGGCCACGACCAGCAGACTCATGACCAGGGTGGATGAATCTATTCTTGCGACCATCCCAAATCTTTCAAAGCCCTGTACCCATACCATTGAACATACCAATGATCGGACAGTTTGATTTTTTTGATTATCTCGGGAATTATCACCGGGTCGCGACGCATCCCCAATGATCGCAAGGCCATGGTCACCACATTGGGGTCGGGTTCATTCAAAAGCTTTATCAGGGCCGGGTAGGTTTCCGGCCGTCGGCTATGGCCCAAGACCACGGCCAGCCAGTATTTTTCCACCGGCAAGCCATTAACCAGTATCGGTTGGTAAGGCCGACCGTGTATCTCGGCACTAGACGCGGCCAAGGTTTTCAGTCCGGCCACTCGCGACCACCAGGAGTCGGAAAGGAGCATGGTGTTGGGTTCTTCAACGGACAATGATCGGCCGTACCAAACCGGAATCAGTATGGCCAGACTCAAGGTCAGGACCAGGATGCCGGCCCGAATCGCTCCCTTCCTCGGTTCCGCGACGCCTCGAAATATCCATTGAAAACACCCGAAGAAAAAAACAAACAAGGTCGATGGCAATCCGGCTATCAGGGACAAATAGGTGATCCGCCTGAACAAACGGTGCCGGTCGGTCATATTGGAATACCTGTCCAGAACGTTTTTCAGGTCATCAAAAAGTTCCTGGCGCGAGGTCTTGAGCACAAATTGATCCCGATGAAAAAACAACAGGTCGCTGTCTTTAGCCTCTAAAACCAAATCCACCGGTAAAGATCTGGGTAAAGATAAATAATCGTGAGTTTCAAAAGCTTTTTTCAGCCTAGTCGTCAAATTCGCGTCTTTTAGTTCCGGTAAACTACAGGTGCGAATGTTTTTTTGCTTTAGAGACTTGAAAATTTCCGCCGGCGCCAAGGTGTGACGATAATAAAAATCGCTGATCGCCCGACCCGCGGGATTGGACCAGAGCGTATAATCCCGTAAGTCGAGGAACACCCGGTCATCGATTTGAAAGGCCCACAGCCCGCCTACCAAAATCAGGGTCGCCATAAAGATAAGCCGCACCGGCCACGGGTCGGAAAAACTTGTCGCGGGAGAGCTTTTAACGGTCAACCACCAGGATAAGGGACAAACAAGAAGGAGCATGGCCGAAATCAATTCGTCAAAACCTTGGGCATTGACCAAGATTAGACTAAGACCCCACAGCAATATCGCACCGGCCGACAGAAAGCGTCTTCTTTTCGCCAATCGGTCCCAGGCCCAGGCCGCGGACATGGAAATAATCGTTAAACCAGCCCCCAGGCTGAAGGTAAAAAAAAGCCCGCCGCAAAAAGCCGATTGGAAAGTCGTCAAATCCGGTCGGACCTGAAGGTTGGGGACCACCATGTATCCGCTGCTTTCCAGAGCGCGGCTGACCTCATACAGCTCCAGGTTGGACAGATGGACAAAAATCGTGGCAATGACTTGACTAAGGCTCAGGCAGGCCAGGATTATCTTGGTGTAGCCATTATTCATTGTCGGCCTTAAGTTTCTTGAAATCCTTCCTCTTCCAGATACCACCACCAGTGGTCCCGGTCGAATTGGAAGCGGGCTTCATTCAGAGTATCCGAATCGTATACCTGGGTGGCAATCCACCGGCGGTGTTTTTTAACCAGCTGATCGAAGCGTTTTAGAGCCTTTATTTCAGCCGAGTCCAGGCGCTCTTTCTGGAATGCGATTTCGCTGCGATAGAATAAATATTCCAGCATGATGTCCGGGTGTGTTCCCAGAAGCGGCCTGACCCTCTGCAGCATGACGTGTATGCTTTTTTCCGCCGGCATGAACTTCGATATCTGTATCATTTCCAGGGATTAACGTATGATACTTCCCGCCGGATGGAATCCGGAAGACACCGTGGCATTGGGGAAGACTTTGGCGCCCGGTCCGAGGATCGCGCCGGGGCTGGTTACCGAATTGCATCCGGTTTCCACATCGTCCCCCAGAATAGCTCCAAATTTTTTCCGCGTTAATTCAAATATTTGTCCTAAACAGCGAATTCTGATCGGGCCGGAGGCAAACTTCAAGTTAGCCAATTTGGTTCCGGCGCCCAAATTCACTCGCCGTCCTAGAATGCTGTCCCCCAAATAGGCGAAGTGGCCGGCCTTGGCTTCATCCAACATCACCACATTTTTAAACTCGCTGACGTGGCCGACCACGCATGATCGGCCGATCAAACAAGAGCCGCGAACATAAGCTCCTTGCCGAACTTCGGTGAAAGGACCAACAATGGTTGGTCCCTTTATCAGAGCTCCCGGTTCAACAACCACCCCTGGGCCAAGTTCAATTTCATCGTCAAAAAAACTGGCGCCGGCATAGATGACCGTGGCGCCTTCCAGAATTTGACCTTGGTGCTTGACCAGGAATTTTCCTTTTGTGGCATCCCCGTGAATCAGCTCCAGATCTTCAGTTAGATAATGGCCTTGCCATATGATCGTGTTTTTACCGACCAGGTCGCCATGCCGCCGGATAGAGGCCACATTTGGAATCATGGTTTGACGAACATAATCTTTTATTCGATCCAAAGCCTCCCATACTACTTCGCTCATGAAGAATAGTCCCGCGGCCTTCTGGTCTGCCAAGTTAAAAAAAAATTCCGGTTTCAGTTCGTTCATGGCATTCCTCGACAACAAATTTATACATAGTTTAGCACAGGCCGATAACAAGATGATACACTCGATAAGCCAAGGAACTGTATTGACGGCCCGGTGGATGTTTTGGCGGCGGACTCTTTTCAAAACCTCCCCATTGATCCAAAAATTATCCTAAAATTGACAAGCGGCTATTTTTCATAATAAAAATACCGGATTAAAAGTCGAATATTTCTCTGACGCCTAACGCATCAATATGATTCGGAGAAGTTGTGAGTCTTTTCAAGATTACGCCGACACAATCTCATGAATATAAACCTCTCCTTGAGCCTGTTGGAGTCAAATGGACCGTATTACCCCAAATCCACCGCCTACTCCGCCAACGGCCCACGGGCCGCATTACGACCATGAACCTAGACGCTTTGCATCAAAATTTCCCACACCTGTTTCAGGAAGCCAATGTCGCGGTCGCCCACCAACATTTCCGCACCAATGAACTCATCCGGTTTACTAAAAAAAATGATACGGAAACGAGCCGGAAGGACCTTACGTTGGAAAAATCGACCACTACTTGCCGGAATTTGCGGTTGGAGGCCCGAGACATGACCGCGAAGCGCCCAGAATTCCAAAATAAAGAATACTATTTCAATCCAGTATCGGAGCTGCCGGAACCCAGAAGCCAAGCCTGGAAAGAGATATTGTCCGAAGCGAAACAAGCGGCCTGGTCCAAGGCCCCGATTCTATTAACCGGAGAAAGCGGCACCGGCAAGGAGGTGGTCGCTCGTTTTATTCATGAGCATAGCCCAAGAGCCGATGGCCCATTCGTGCCTCTCAATTGCGGCGCCTTGCCCGAAGCTCTGCTGGAAAGCGAGCTATTCGGCTACTGCAAGGGGGCCTTTACCGGCGCGATCGCCGACAAAAAGGGCTTGGCGGTTCAAGCTGACAGTGGGACTCTTTTTCTGGATGAGATCGGAGAAGCTTCTCCTGGCGCCCAAGTTAAACTTCTAAGATTTCTACAGGACTTTATTATTGTTCCAGTTGGCGGATTAAAACCTATCAAAGTCGATGTTCGAGTTATTTCCGCCACCAATTTAAAACTGGAAGAGGCTATACACCGGGGGGTCTTCAGGTCGGATTTATTTTTCCGCGTGAATGTTTTCCAATTCGAGCTTCCCCCCTTGCGAAATAGGATTGAAGACATACCCGGGCTAACCGAGTTTTTTATCGATAAATTCAATGAACATAACTCGACCGCGGTCCAGGGTCTCGCCCCGGCCGCGATGACCGTCCTGACCTCTTACTCATGGCCAGGCAACGTCCGGGAACTGGAAAATGTTATTCACCGGGCCGTGGTCCTGGCCGGGAACGGCTACATAGAAGCAGTTCATCTGCCGGCGCATATGCTGACGGGACCAAACCGATCTGTTAATGGGGACCATATTAAAGCTCGAGCCTGGCTCGAAACCTTGCTCGACGCCTTGGAAAAGGCCCTGGCCTTGCCACCGGATCGCCTGGGACGGCCGAGACGTCTGGGAACCAGCCTGCCGCTGGAACATCTGGCGGATTTTTTTGAAAAATTCGGCCACCAACCCTTTAAACCCAAGGATTTTGCCGCTTTTATCGCCCCACCCAATAAACCTCGCCGGGATAAAATGGCTTTTATCTTGCTCAAAACCCTTCATCATGCTGGAATCATCGTTCGTAACGATAGGACCGCGCAAGCGGTCAGGTATGTTCTGGCGCCTTCTTTCAGGCGCGACACTTATGAGTCTGAAACCGAGGAATCCAAAGTTGCCTGAAAGAAAAACACACCGGTCTTGGATGCTCGTTTTAGGTTTGACCCCAATTTTATTTATTATCATTGAATTATTACCATTGGCGGACTTCCCGGACTCCACTCGACCCGGCGATGAACGGATACTCTATCTGGCCCTACCCATGCCCATCCTGACATTGGATCCGTACGAATACTCATATGGAGCCCAGAACGAAATATTTCCTTTCATTTACAGTTTTTTATTGGTCCCAAATCGAGACGGAACCTTTTCTCCGGATTTGGCTATGCGTTGGACTTCCAGCGACCACGACCTGACCTGGGAATTTATCCTGCGCCCGGAAGCCCGGTTCCATAACAATCGACCGGTCCTGGCCACTGACGTAGCCTATTCCTTGAAAAAAATATTTCAATATAATGTGATCCTGGCCGAAGCCGTGGATCGGATAGAGACCCCCTACCCTCACCGGGTGATCCTGCATCTGAAACACCGGGTCCCCCATCTGCTGTACCAGCTTTCCGTTGAGTCGATCGTTCCTGAACCTTTACCGGAAGTTCCGGATCTGGACGAGCAGCCCATAGGCAGCGGTCCGTTTCGAGTGCTAAGTCGCCTGGATGATCGACAAATTATTCTGGCGCGATTCGATCAATATTACGGCACGCCTCCAAACTGGGACTCGATAGAAATCAACTATGTGCCGAGCGAAGAAAAAATCTGGCGTGATCTAATGTTGGAGCGAACTTACTTCAGTGAAAATATCTCGGCGGAAAATGTTCCATACTTGCATGTGGAGCCCGGCCGCTATGAGCTAGAAGGAAGGCTAAGCAACAAAGCTACGGTTTTGTTGTTCAATACCCATCGGCCGCCTTTGGCCGACCGAGACATAAGAAAGTCCCTGGCGCGCATGATCGACCTCGAGGAACATATCCGAAACGATTTAAGAGGAATGGCCAAACCATGTCCCGGTCCTTTAGGCTTTCAATCCCCCTATCTACCCGCGGATGTGGACCAGGTCCGTCCCGATTGGGCTTGGGCTGAAAAAACTCTCGAGGGAAAAGGTTGGGTGGATCATGATGGGGATGGTTACCGGGATCGTGACGGTCAAAATTTGGATTTTGATATTTTGCTTTCTCCGCATTTTGACGCGGATAGGAAAACCGCCGACTATGTGCAACTAGCTTTCAATCAATTCGGAGTGCGCGCCAATTTGATTGAAAAACGTTATGACCGTATGATTGAGGAAAATTTGAAGACCGGGGATTTCCAGGCGTGTTTTACTTGGCATAACACCAATCATCGCCTGGTAAACGGTTTTGTCCGCACATGGGCTTCCGGCGCCAAGGGCGACTTTAATTATGGTCGCTACCAAAATCCGGCCGTGGACCAGTCTTTGAGCGAATTGCCGACCAAGGACAACGAAGAAGATTATTCCAAAATCCTGCGGACTTTTCACCAACAACTAGTCAATGATCAACCTGCTGTCTGGCTGGTGCATAATTACATCATTCATGGCCATTCCGGCCGGCTGCAGGGTTATACCCGGCCAAACCCGGAATTCTACCCGACTTATCATCTCATTCATGCCTGGCTGGCCCCGCGGCCCACCCACTGGAAATATTGATCTTTGTCCGTCGCGATCTCATCCGCCGATATTAAGACCATCCAGTTCGCTCCAAATATAAGCCCGCGTCATAGGTTGAGCGCAGACAATTGACGCCGTCGAAACTGCCGGTGCGCAGTAAAGCTTGTTACCGACATCCCCCATCGCACAACGGCGCCAGGCAGCATTCCTGCCGGCAGAAATCCGGCAGATTTCTGACCAGCAAGCGAGCTTCCAAACGAAAATCCACACCTGTGCGAACCTGCCCGTAATTCAATTCCGTATGGTCCATCATGGACGGGCAGACACCTAATCCGCCGGCAACATCAATTATCACATTATTCCGATAGTTCGCCAGGCAACGACTTACCGGTGGACCGCTGACTTCCTTGAATCCTCGTTGTCGGATCTGCTCCTGCAGCCATAAATACCGCCTGGGGTCCTCTTCAACCAAGCAATCAATCGGGCCGGTCGGCGGATCATCCCATAATTGCGCATCATTCCCAACGGGTAGAAAAGGACCGAAGGAAACATCACTCAGATGATCGCGCAAACCCTTATCCGTCAGCTCGTCCAAAAGTTTAGGAAAAGTTCGATAATCGCCGTTGCCGGGGTCATACTGTCCTTGCAGGCCGATTTCCACCAACCCGGCCAGAGCCGCAAGGTTACCCATGATCCGGTCATAAGTCGGGCCGCCGTCCTTGGCCGGCCGCAGCCGGTCATGCGTCTCCGCTACCCCGGACACGGTGACCCTGACCTTTACCAGTCCAAACTTTTTTAATTCCTTGATCAAGTCCGGCGTCAGAGCAAGTCCGTTGCTGATAAGACTGACCTTGAATTCCAAACCGCGCCCTCGGCAAAAGCGATACAACCCTTCAGCGAGATAAACCATGACGTTAGGATTGAGGATGGCTTCCGCCCCCCCGAAATCCAACCGAACCGTTTTGGGTCTTTTGATTTCCACATCCGCCTGGATAAAATCCAACACCGCCCGGGCTGTCTCCGAACTCATATGTTCAGATCTTTTTCGACTTCCGTGAATGCAATATGAGCAGGCCATGTTGCAGGCCCGGGTCGGACTGACCAGGTAGGTCAAGGTTGTCAAGTCGTAGGCCATACTGGTCCGCCAATGGGCCAGGACCTGATCTTCATCCTGATCCCGGTCAACGAGAAAACCTTGAACCGCCAGTTCCTCGGCCGTGTCTTGATCTTGGCCGCTTGTCGCCGTGTTCCAGACTTCGGCCGGCAGTCCTCCCAAGGCGCGGGTCAAAGTATTGAACAACCCTAGGCCATTTCCGGATAAAGGTTCCACCAGAGTAAAACGGGAAATCTTATATTCACTCATCAGCCACCTTAACGAATGCGCCCGTCGGAGTGGTCTCGGACGGGCAATAAGGATTAAGCGCGTGAAATCGAAGGCTCACGGAGCATACATGGGACCGCCCATGCAGCAGGTCATCCCCGCCGCCAAGCGATAATCCAGATCAGCACGGGTCACTAGGACCAGCCGGCTTTTCTTCATGGCTGTTTCCTCCTTTGTTATATTGACCGATCGGAATATCGGTAATACTGGATAGAGAATACAAAGACGGTGCCAAGGGGGATGCTGCGATATTAATCAGTTATATTATGGTGTTACCCGGAAAATTTTTATGGAGGTTCTCGGGATTTCCGGATTTCCCAGGCTGACATCCTGATGGATGATAATCAAACCCGGAAACTTGTCGCCGGCGCTGAAGACATGCGACACTGAAAGATCAACATTGAAGGTCAGGGCCTTTATAGGGGCGCCCGACCGGTCGGGCCTATGATAGTAATATTGAAGCTCCTCGCAGCAAGCTGCGGCGAATGCCCTCGCTTACATGTTCAATTACCTATATCCAATTCAAACGATGTCATATCGAGACGTCTTACATACGCATAAACTGCTTTTTGGAGACATGTACCCATGGGCAGGGCAAGACCGGACGCAGACAGCTCCGGACATTGCGGTGAGCAATAGGCTTATCGAAGAGGTCGGAATTTAGTTTACGGTTCGGACTTGAGGCGGTTGATCACGACGGCGATCAAAATGATCCCGTT
>JADFXS010000073.1 GCA_015233515.1 Deltaproteobacteria bacterium
CTTTCGAACATCGCTATAAGCTTGTTTGCACAAGGCAAAAAATGCCTTTCCGTTCTCAATTTAACCGAGAAATTATATTATAATAATCGGTTTTATGTTTTTTAAAGAAAATTCTTGTGTGGAAATTCGCCGCCCGCCAAATAGCCGATTAAAGCGTTATAATGGTCGTAACGCAGAAAAGAGGTTCGCCCCAGGCAAGTTTGGCGGCAGGAGCCGGAATCGATATCCTCCAAAACACGCCGTCTTTTTTCTGAGCGCCAAATGTCTTCGAAAGTATTTTCATACAGACTTCCAAAACAGTAACGCTCGTTACCTCGGGTGGAGCAGCAGGCGTAAACTAGGCCATCGGCGCAGACGATGCCGATCAATTGATGGGCCTTGCACAAGTTATATGGCAATGGCCGCCAGTTTTTTTTAAAATTATAGAGATGTTCACCCATAACCGTAAAATTGCTATTTTCCATCTTGACCTTGACCTTCCGGTACATCTGATCCATGCTTTCCAACAGTTCTAATTTGAATACTTCAAGGGGGACAATGGCTCTCTTGAATGCGACATATTGGCAGCCCAAGTTTCTGATCATTCCGGCGGCGGTCGGCATTTCATGACAATTAATGGAATGAATCACCATGACCGCGCCAATTAGTATATTACCGGCGAGCGCCCTTATGCCCTCGCAAACACGGTCGAATGCCCCTGGAGATTTAGGCCGGTGAATGCGGGCATGGGTTTCCGCCGTAGCCGCGTCCACGCTGACACGGACCCAAGCGCAGTATTTTCTTATGGCTTCCAAATGTTCAGCCAGCAGCTCCCCATTGGTTATCAAACCAATTTCGATACCGGAACTATGATAGTACTCTAATATTTCATTGATTCTCGGATGAGTCAGAGGCTCCCCTCCGCCCTTGATGGTCACCGCCTTGACGCCCATGGCCCGCAATGAATCAGCCAACTTCAGACAAAGGTCGAGATTCAGGCCGGCCGCGTTATCGGTATGCAGCCGTTGATCAATGCACCACAAACAATTATGGTTGCAATAATTAGTGGGGTCCAATTCCACGGTTATAGGCGCCGGCGCGTCGCCATCGATGATTTTTCCGATGGCGGCCAAGTGGTGCAGTGCTTTGAACGGGCTGAATTCCTTCATGTTAGCAATCGTCGATCCATTGTCTAAAATTGGTGATTCAAGTATAAGGGAAAAGTTGAATAACTTCCAGGGATATCCCTAAATCCTTCAATCGCTTGTCAAGGTTGTAACCAGCGCCCGGCGAGGTGCTCGCCACCACCAAGGCTTCGATTCCCGAGAACTCCCGCCGATCCAACCGATCCAAGGGGCGTACAGCCAACCCACGAAAGATTTGGCGATAACGGCTTAACAGATCGTCATAAATTACCGGGACCTGTAATCCAACCGTGTGGGCCGCCGTTAAAAATCGTTCGAAATCCTTGGTAAATAGAACAAACCCTATTTTGCTGAACCCTCGCTGGCAGACAAGATTTTCCAGACGCGGACCAATTTCCCTTATTCCCAAAAGGCTAGCCGCCAAGCCCTTAGGCATTATTTGTCGGCGGGCCAAGGCCAAAGGCAGGCGGAGTAACCCCTGGGCCAATCCCCAAAGAAAACCGCTCACGACCTGTTCACGTCTGGCTATCCACCAATAGCGCCGTATTATCCGATAACACTCCGCGGCGGCGGGCCGGATTGAAAAGAACCGCGGCCAGAGCCATAAATTATTGCGAACCAGGTGGCAAAGTATGCGATTGAAATCACGGTGGCGAGGCGACTGGCGATGTTCGACGACAATATCATTGAAATACCGGACATGGTAGCCGGCGCGCATCAGTCGATAGCTGACGTCATACTCTTCAACGTAATAGCGGTAACCGGTTGGATACCCGCCGATGTCCCGTAAGAGTTGGGTTCGAAAGCCGACTCCGCAACCCACGAAAACGTTAAATGAGCCTCCAGCTTCATCGCGGCCGTCAGGTAGCCTTACTCTGAATGCCACCGCCCCCAGGATATGGTCTGAATTCAGCTCTTGGACCATGCGCTTAAGAGAGCCAGGGGTGGGGACGGAGTCGTCGTCCAGCATGACCAGGTATTGGCCTTGGGCCTCCATCAAGGCTAGATTACGACCTTCCGTGCCCAGGTTATAAGATAAATGTATCAGCTTGACGTCTGGAAAATCCCGCCTGATCAGGTCCGAGGTGCCATCACGGGATCCATTGTCCACCACTATGATTTCCTGGTTAAGTTTATCGGTATTTATTATCAACCGCTTTAAAGTGGCGCGAAGCTCTTCCACCCGATTCCAGGTCAGAACGACCAGACTGACTAAAGGGCGTGTTTTTCCAGTCGGTAAGACACGGTCAGGTTGGGAGTGAGGTCTTCCAGCTAATTTCATGTCAAGTTTATCAATGCTTTCTTTTCGTCACGGTCAAGGACAGATTTATGTAAAACATCAAAATTAGTATGGTCGATATGTCGGCCGGCCCAGACGCTGGATGGGAGGCCGCTGCTAGGAATCAGGCCTATTCCCCATCCGGACAGAATCCGGCCGGAGGAGGAAAAAGCCAGAGCGACTTCCCCACTCAGGCCGCTGCATATTCCGCAGAGAGTCAAGTTTAAACCGTCGTTGCTCCGCGATGAGACAAAACAAGGGTAGCCCTTGCCCACAGGAATATTTTCGACAATGATGTACTCTTCGGTATCGCACCGGACAAACTTGAGAAAACCGCCTTCCGGAAAAGGAACCCGCGTTTCGAAACCGTGTCCCACCAGATAACCGATTTGACGCCAGCCAGCGGGGCCGGAGTTGAACTTCACTTGGGATAAGTCGCCGGTTCCGAGCCTGGAGGATATTCGTCCCGACCAATTTGTGGCAAAACTTCCATGAGATATATGGAAGGTCGGAAGATCGAGGACCTCGCTAAGGTGAAAAGGTTTTTGCCATAAAGACATGAAATGCAGATCGACCCCTCCGGCGTTATGAAAATTTTCGGAATATATTCGTGGGAAGGGAGACTTGATGGCCTCGGCCTGGGGGTGAAAAAGCTGGAAGTAACCATAGGGAGCTGCATATTGAAAAATGACTTGGTCCAGTCCTTCCCGGCCCCTGACATAGCCTTCGAGCCAGGCTTCCTGGTTATTGTCCGGAATATTGAAGCGAGGCGCGAAATAGAGAACGTTCCTGTTTAAAGTTAGCTGCAAAAGGCTTGGTCGCAGGTGGTCAGGCAGAATCGTATCGGCGTCGGTCAAGATGGTCCAGGTGTCCGGATCCAGGACCGCGAGGCCGGCGTTGATCATTTTTCCCTTATTGAAAGCGGCGCCTCCGTCTCGCCAGCTGTCCGAAATTACGAGATAAGCGCCGCAGCGTTCGGCAACTTTCCGTGTGGCCGTGTCCTCGGAAGAAGTGACTACCACCAAGCGATCGAAATGCTCTATGTTCAAGGGTAGAGTCCAGTGGAGAAAGTCCGCGTACCCCACACAAACCAAAACGCCTTGCAGCCGGTCGAGACGGCGCGGACGAAAAGGTGGGAGAGCTAGCATGGCCGCCATGCTCATTCTGTCTTCCCTGGAAAAATGATGGGGATTATTCAGGGGAAGCATCCCGTATGGCGAATAATCGGGTTGGCGCCGGCCGCAAAAATCGGAAAAACTGAAAACCCTGGCCATGGGGAACAGTCGGGCCGCCTCAACCTTGGCTCCCTGTTCATCACGGTCCGAACCGAGAATGATCAAATCCGGGGTCTGGCAGTTTTCCGGTCTCACCACCGGGTAGCCCTGGTAATGAGTCACTTCCGGATTTTCGTCGATGATGGCAATCAATTTTGGTGATTCCACGTGCTTGGCCAACGAGGCCAAGATGGGATCCAGATATCGGCCGCGCCCATAAATGGCCGCTTTCCATCCATACGAACCGGGATAGATGGCACGAATCGAGGCGCACATCATATCGATAAATCGATGCTTATTTTCGACTTGCTTTGAAATTGGCGGACGTGTTGCCCGGGGGCTGGCTTGACGGCATCGGGGGATGGCTTCGAACAGGCGGGAAATGGCCTCCGCCGGGGTGAAATTTTTCAAGTATATCCGACGGCCGGCCTGGCTCATCGTAATCAGTTCCTCCGGAGTGAGCGCGGCGGCCAGATCGCGGACCGTCGCCAAGGAGGAGGGCCCGGCCGTAACCCTGAAGATGGCCGAATCGTAATTCACTTCCGGTTCGCCGGGCAAACGGCCGAGTCCGATGACGATTGGGATGCAGCCGACACTCAAGGCGGCCATAAAGGCCATGATGCCGGCCAATTCTTCCTCGGGAGGAGGAGTTACATAAAAAACCGACGAGTTCAAGGGATGAATGGCCTGGTCCGGATGGTTTGGCAAAGTGATGGGATCGATTAGGCGAGTGCTTCCCGCGTGAGGCAGCCATGGCCGTAAATCAAGCGGGGAGGCGAGCGGAGGAAAAGCCGCGGGAGTACAGAAAATGGTCTCTTTTTTTATAGTTGATTGTTGCAGATCAGGGCAGAACCAGGTATTGGCTAGGGTTGATGACGAGGTTGCCGCTCCAGGATTCGCTGAGATGACGATAGAACACTTGAAGTCATCAAATGGAAAATCTCGCCTGGCGGTTGGAAGCAAAAAGCGATCTCGTAAGCTCTCGTTTTCGAAGTATCGGTTTAATGCCAGAAACTCGAAAAGGGTTCTGGAGATTTTTCTATTGATTCTAACATGGTCTAGGTCCACGTCCGGCATGAAGTAATCGGCCGCCATTGGGGAGTCAACCATGTCTAAGACATTCCGCGATGAGAGCTCCAACGATTTCAGGGAAGCGATAAAGGGCGACGCCGGCTGTACCGGCAACCGATAAGTGAACAATTTTATCATGTTATAGTCATGGTCCTTGTTTTTCGCGAGTTAGGAATTTAGATACACTCCGGCATCCCGGCCCTCGTCTTTTTTCACCCGGCAAACCATGGCGCTGTCACGTACCTGCCCGGACCCATGTCAACATGAGGGATTACAGCTCATTTTTATCGAAAGCCGGATCGCTGAAATGAGCGTATGGATCAATAATGATTTTGTCCGGCCACAGGGCCTTGGCTTTTTCCTTCATTACTCTACCATATATATCGCTTGAAATAATCATAAGGTCGAAAGCCGAGGATGGAGCCAAAGCCGCTTGCTTGACTTCCAAGCCAAAAAGATCATCTTCTCTTGGACTATCATCAACAACCATACAAGGCTCTTTCAGGCCGGCTTTTCGGATCTGCTTGAGAAGAAATTTCGAATGACGGCCGGCGCCATAAATCGCCACACGGGCCTGGGTTGAGGTTAAAGCCTCCCAAAAAGCGAGCAAATGCGCGGCCATGAATTCGCTTTTTTTAGAATATTTAATGGCGTCGTCATTGAATTCAGGGGAATCGAAATCATGGCCCATCCGGATTATCTTTTCTTCGGACCAACGAGAGGTAAACCGGAGTTCCTGGTCGATGGAGGTCAAACCACGAAGAGCCGAGGCCCGCCGGTTGAAACAAACTAACAGGCTGCCTGCCGGATTCTCGTCCGCCCACCTGACGAGTCCATTCTCAGCCGGGTAATAAATATACAGGCAGCCTGGATTGAGCACGGTCGAGCGAAGCCTTGCGGTTAAATCTTTCGAGACTTTGATGGATTTTGCCGCGACTAAACACCAATCTTCAAAACCGAGAGATTCGAAGGACCCGACATCCAAGGCTGAATCGCAAGAACCTTCAGGCTCATCGGCGCCACCGTTTCGGAAAAAGGCAAACTTTCTTGGGTTGAGGCTTAGGTTAGTGCTCGCGATTCTTTTGGAGTTATCACCTTGAGGCAGGTACCATTCCAGGTCTCCGGCATAATTCCCTTTATATTTTTCAGGATCGTAGTTCTTGGTATCAAAAATAATAACTCGGCCATTTCTACGCTTGGGACTGCCGATAATTTCAAGCTTCTCGAATATACTCGCCGAAACCAGGTCCGTCTCGTCTTCGGCTCTGAGGCGCGGGACCGGCAAAGGAGCCGAGCAATATTCGCACCAATCGAGCTGATTCCCGAAGTCCGCCGGCGTTCTTTTCCACCAACCCGGCTCTATAGGCCAACCGCCCGGGCCGTCCCAGAGTTGGTCCAGGGCGGCCGCGACTTCACAAAAAAAGGCGCCCTTAGGAGTAATCGAGGCGCTCCAAAGGTTTTGCACCCAACATTTATCACGTAGAGGGTACCAGCGGTCATCGGGTATTCTTAATTCTTTTCTTGGAATCATAAGGGCTTGATGAAGCCCCTCATTCTTATGATCGTTGACGCATTGGTAAGGAAAAACATCCTGGATCAACTCGAAATGCTGGTAATACTTGGAGCCGAGCGAAGTCCAAAGCCCTCTTTTATGGCCGATGACCTGGCTTAGCCTCGCGTTTCTAAAAATGGCGAAGTCCTTGACCGGTTCGAGCAACTTTTTAAATGGCGTCGTAGGTCTTTTTTGGCTAAAATACAAAGCGATCCGCTCGAAATCAGGGTGAAGCGTGGGTTCACCCCCCATGATTCCCACCATGCCCTCATACTTTTCCAGCGATTTGACCGCTTGCGCAAACGTTTCGAAATCCATAAAAAAAGGTTGCCGATGGTGTCCGCAAAAGCGTGTGCAATTGGAGCATTGGTGCTGACATGCATTGGTAATCTCGATCTGTATAATACTCATTGAACCTGGACAGCGCATTTGAAATCCTCAAAGTTTAGGTTGGTTGGATAATTGGGCTCGGTGGCGTCGATTTAACAATTTTGGGAGCGATTCCTTTAATCCAATGTATCATTATGTTCTGTAAAGATGAGAAGTTTTATCTTTTGGCCACGGAGGATATCACCCTCAGCGATAATATCCCTATGCGTATACAGCTCGGGCTCAAATTGCCGTTCTCCTAAGAAACGATTTCTCCCGTCTGGGGACTGACTATAGCGACTCACCAATCCGTGAGTTGAAACCCACGGCTGGCATCCTTCAGCGAGGGCGATTGATTAATCGCCCCTAGTGCGCCTGCAAGGGCACACGATCAGAGAGGTGCAAGTCCTCTTCAGACAGTCGCTCTCCGGTCTGTATCCGAAGGTAACTGCGTCACCGCGAGGTGGGGTGGGGAGCAACCTGAGGAGAACGACCAGTCCGTAGGATAACGAACTCGATTCGGCCGGATGTAACGGTGAGCCTGCTAGGGAAAGGCGAAGCCCGGTCGCGACACCGGACCGTCCTGGTCGTCGAAGGGTAGCGTAGGCGACACAGGAGAGCATCAGGTGGTTGGAGGCGGAATGGTCGGAAGATCGTGTGCGTGAAGCCGGGAGACCTATCCGGTGGCCTAAGAGCCGGGTAGGAGTCAGAGCGTCCGTAGTACCGCGAGCGGTCGGACGAAGTTCTTTCGTGGAAAGTAGCCGGAGGAGTGCCACCGGCTTACCAAGGCCCAGGCCGCTGTGGCAGACATCCCGCCACAGACCGGAGCAAAAGAAGAGGATGTCGCCCAAGAAAGGCTCGCCGACAGCCCACAGACGCGGGAAGCAAAACCGCGTGGAGGAAAGGGACGCAGGGAGGTGGATTGGTGAAGTCGGATCAGACGGAACAAGGACCAGCGGCAGTGTCGCCGACTAAACAAGCTGGAGAAGTCCGGACGCGTTGGGCGTGGACGGAACCGTCTGTTTGGACGGATCGGATGTTGACGGCCCTCGAACAGGGGGTGAGAGGAGGTAAGTGGTTCAGCCTGAATGATAAGGTCTACCAACTGGATAACCTGCGGGCGGCCTTCGCACGTGTCAAGGCCAACCGAGGGAGCGCCGGAGTGGACTGTCAAACCATCGAGATGTTTGAAAAGCGACTGGAAGAGAATCTGACCCGCCTGAACCAAGAGCTGAAGGACGGCACGTACCGACCACAAGCTATCAGACGGGTATGGATCCCCAAGCCCGGTCGACCCGAAAAGCGCCCCTTGGGTATTCCCACGGTGCGAGATCGGGTAGTGCAGACGGCCCTGCGAGCGGTCATGGAGCCAATCTTCGAACGCGACTTTGCACCACACAGCTATGGGTTCCGCCCCGGTCGGGGTTGCAAGGACGCCTTGCGCCAGGTGGACGCGCTTTTGAAGAAAGGTCAGGTCTGGGTAGTGGACGCGGACCTCAAAGGCTACTTCGACAGTATCCCCAAGGAACAACTGATGGAACGTGTGAAGACCAAGATATCCGACGGTAAGACGTTGGCCTTGGTCGAGGCGTATTTGAACCAATCGGTCATGGACGGCCTAGAACAATGGATTCCCCAGGAGGGCACACCTCAAGGGGCGATCATCAGTCCCCTTCTGGCTAACATGTACCTGGACCCCCTGGACCACCTGATGGCCAACGAGGGTCTCGATATGGTCCGCTACGCCGACGACTTCGTCATTCTCTGCGGGAGCCGACAAGAGGCACAAGAGGCCCTGGACAAGGTAAGGCAATGGACGGATCCAGTAGGGTTGAAGCTGCATCCGGAAAAGACCATTATTGTTGATGCGTCCAAGCCAGGAGGATTTGATTTCCTGGGATATCACTTCGAGCGCGGATATAAATGGCCGCGAGACAAGAGTCTCAAGAAATTTAAAGACTCCATCCGAGCCAAAACCAAACGCACCAATGGCCACAGCTTGGCCGCAATCATCTCGGACGTCAATCGGACGCTGATCGGATGGTTTGAGTACTTCAAACACTCCGTTAAATACACCTTTCAATGGCTGGACCAATGGATACGCATGCGATTGCGAAGTATCCTGCGACGCCGGTCGGGGCGTAAGGGCCGAGGGCGTGGTCTGGATCATAATCGCTGGCCAAATGCTTTCTTTGCGATACAGGGGCTTTTCTTCATGGCCAAAGCCCGTGATGCCGCCTGTCAATCCGCTCAGCGGTGAACCACCAACCGGAGAGCCGTGTGCGGGAGAACCGCACGCACGGTTCGGAGGGGGGAGGGGCTGGGTACTCAACCAGTTCTTCCTACCCCTATCAACGCGGCGACCAGGAGATTTCTCCCTCCGGTCGAAATGACAGTATCCGCATGTTGCTTTGCTTCCTAACCCGCCGAGGTGTGGCGAGTCGGGCCCTTCTAATGAATTTGCTTGGCCTTGATCCACCGTTAAAATAATAAAAAATCTCGTGGACCCGATAAATAGGGGGAATATGGTGGTGGTCACCACAACATCCATCACCAACGAGGTGAAAAAATTATGCCACAAACAGTTCTACCATACCAGTACGAAGAGCAAATTAAAGAGTCCGGTTTGACTGGTTGGTCCAGCTTGCCGGGCGGAGAAGATGGATTTGGGCTGAGATGAATGGTTCTATAAGCGAGCGCCTCAGTTATCGATCGAAAACTCGACAAATCTCCTAACATTACGAAATTACAAGTCAAATTATATCTTAGAAGTACGATTAAGTGTGGTCCGGGAAACGCTCCGGATCGACTCTTTGACGAAAAATTTTTTCGGAAGTGCTGAAATCGCGCCCGCGACAACCTTGGCCTAGCCGGAGTTGACCTATCCGGCGGGACCCGGCGCAGCTCCGCCACGGCCCTTCAAGTATTTTTAGCTCTCAGGAGATAAAGGAAGCCACCAGGCACGGAAGCAACTCCACGTCTAAAAGGTATTTCAGAACGGACATCAGGAAAAGACAGCGGAAGAAACAAAATCAAGCTAACATGAATGCAAACCATATTGACAATAACCTATATTCGTGCTGAAATCCTTTGTATATATTTAGAACAGAATTTATCCTCCTATGAGTGACCAATTCACAATGCGTAGGAGATGACTTATTAATAATATTTTCTGCTGAACAGGTAAACAGTTAGAAGGGTGTGAGTAAGCCATGAACTTATTTTCTGCTAGACTATTAATAATTTTTACTGCACTGCTCCAAGTATTTCTATTATCCCCCGCTTGGTGTCTTGAAACAATCAATTTGCAATTAAAATGGATTCATTGCTTTCAGTTTGCCGGTTATTATGCTGCAAAGGAAATGGGTTATTACGAAGAGGCTGACTTGGATGTGCGTTTTATTGAAGCTTCTTCTAACCTTGACCCAGCACAGTCTGTACTCAATGGCGATGCCCAGTACGGCATTGGCACTAGTACCATCTTATTGCAAAGAGCCGAAAAAAAACCGCTGGTTGTTCTTGCGGTGATATTTCAACATTCTCCCTATATTCTTATTTCCTCCTTAAATAGAGGCATCCACGATATTCATGATTTGGTTGGCAAGAAAATTATGCTTGAGTCGCAATCCGACGAACTCGTAGCTTATTTGAGAAAGGAAGGCATCTCAAAAAATGATACCGTAAATGGTGAGCCTGCTCATGGAATTCAAGATTTAGTTAATGGAAAAATTGATGCTATGTCCGCCTATTCAACTTATGAACCTTATTTTTTAAATCTTACAAACTTCTCTTATCAATTTTTTTCTCCAAGATCCGCCGGAATTGATTTTTATGGCGATAATCTGTTTACTACTGAAAAGGAACTTTCTGATAATCCAGATAGGGTTAAACGTCTTCGAACGGCAAGTCTGAAAGGATGGCGTTATGCCATAGATAATTCAGAACAAATTATTAATTTAATAATTTCAAAATATGCCCCTGGTCAGAGTATTGATTTTTTACGCTTCGAAGCAAAACAGATTAAACAATTAATGCACTCCGAATTAGTAGAAATTGGCTATATGCATGCAGGGCGATGGAAGCATATTCTTGAAACGTATGCCGATTTGAAAATGCTACCCCCAGGCTTTTCACTCGAAGGATTTATTTATAATCCAAATCCGACCGTTGACCACACAATTTTATATTTAACAATTATTGCATCACTTATTGTAATCTTTATCATTTCATCAGTGACTATTAAATTTATTAACCTAAACAATAAACTCCGAATCAGCGAAGAACACCATAGGTTTCTTGTCGACAATGC
>JADFXS010000074.1:0-740 GCA_015233515.1 Deltaproteobacteria bacterium
GAGCGTTGCAGCCAGGAGTTACGTGCCTCGATGCCCGCAAGTGGTGAACCAGGGATTATTACCGTGACTTGACAGGCCAACCTTGTATAATGGCAGGTAAGCCCGGATCTGAATTCAGCGACGATATCTGGCAGTACAAAAATCGAATTTTTTTCTTCCTCCGCGTCTTGGGGCCATCCCGGCTTGAAAAAAGGGCTTCCCCCGGCCTGCAGGGACTTTTTCATACCGATCGGAGATTTAGGATATCATGACGGATTTTTTAGGTGACCCGACGCAATTTGAGTTTTTAGTCCAGCGTGTCCTGCCGGAATTAATTAAAACATACGGCTATGGCATCAGGAAAAAATTGGTTTTATGGTCGGTGAGCTGTTCGAACGGGGAGGAACCTTACTCCCTGGCCATGGCTTTGAGCGAGTTTTCCGACAGATATCCCGGCTTTGCTTTTGATTTTCTAATATTGGCCACGGATGCCGAGCCCGGCGCGCTGCAGACAGCCGAACGCGCCATCTACCATGAAGAGAGTATTCACCCGGTTCCCCTGGCCTGGAGGAAGAAATACCTATTACGGAGTAAAGACCGAGAGAAAAAAAGGGTCAAGATTGCCGATGAATTAAGAAAATTAGTTAAATTTAGGCATATTGATTTCATGAAGCCAAAACTGGAATTCCGTGAACCCATAGACGTCATTTTCTGCCGCGGTCTTTTTGATCGATTGGAAAAGCACTTGCAAGAAAAATTGA
>JADFXS010000074.1:830-9275 GCA_015233515.1 Deltaproteobacteria bacterium
TGAGCGGTTTACATCCCTGTTTGGCGCCGGTCGGATCGGTGATCTATAGAAAAATTGGAAACGGCTGAAGCAATTGAACATGCAGGCGAGCGCCTTCCCCGTAGCCTGCCGCGGGGTTAGCGAGCAAAAAATAAAATGCTTTTCTTCCTTACATGTCGAAGATTTATTTCAGCTCACTGCGAGGAGCTTCAACGAGTTGAATGTAAAACTGTCCTTTGGGCCGAGTTTTTTCTCAGGCTCAAATTTTAAGTCTCCACAATTCAACGATGTTCTTCCGGCTTTAAAACCTTACCCTCCTCAAAGCCGGGCCGATCTTCCCAGTTTATATTATCATCTCGGACAACGATTGATCGTGAGTCCACTTTCCAAGGGGCCGGTCGCGGCCAACCTGACGATGAACGCGAGAGACGCCGGATGATCGCTCAAAGAAAGGGCGGCAAAATTGAAGAACGCGATATGTCCGGGAATGATTTTGCCCGGTTGAGCCGTTTGATCTGGGAACACCTGGGCATCATATTGGGCGCCGACAAAAAAACCATGCTCCAGGGCCGAATAAGAAAAAGGATGAAAGCCCTGGGTATTTCCACATACCGTCAATACTGCGAGTATCTGTTCAGTCCCGAAGGCATGGATGATGAACTGCCCCAATTGCCCAGCGTGGTGACCACCAACAAGACGGACTTTTTTCGCGAGCCTAAATCTTTTGACTACCTAGTCGATCTGGTTCTTCCGGACTTGGTGAATCATCGGCAGATCGGAATCAAGAGACCGTTGATAGTCTGGAGCGCTGGTTGCTCCACTGGTGAGGAACCCTACACCTTGGCCATGGTCTTGAACGAATTCGCCCAGAACAATCTTATTTTAAATTTTAATTTTACGATCATGGCCTCCGATATCTCCGCCCGCGTCTTGGAAACAGCCGAAAAGGCCATATATGGCCTGGATCGAATCGAACCGGTCCCAGCGGTATTACGACGGAAATATTTATTGCGCAGCAAGAATCCAAGTCAGAAGCTCGTCCGGATCAGTCCCGAAATCAGATCTAAAATCACTTTCCGGCGATTGAATTTGATGGAGGATTTTGGTATCCAGGAACTGGTGGACATCATTTTCTGCCGAAACGTGATTATTTATTTTGATCAGTCGACCCAGGAAAAGCTTTTTGAACGCTTCTCACGCTATCTGATTCCTGGGGGTTATCTTTTTCTGGGGCATTCCGAAACCATCGGCCGGGCCTGCCCGTCTTTTGTTCAGGAAGCTCCGACTATTTATAAGAAAGCCCGGTGATCGTCGCTATTTCCAGGCGATTATGAGGACCTAAATCCACCGTCAAATCGCGGATAGGGCGCGCAAATCCTAAGCGAAACGAGCGTTGCAGCCAGAAGTTGCGTGCCTCGATGCCCGCAAGTGGTGAATTAGGGAGGAGAGGACAACTTGCCTAAAAAGATCAGAGTGCTTATCGTTGACGATTCGGCCGTGGTGCGCCAGTCTTTGACCGCGGTTCTCTCTTCCGATCATGATATCGAAGTTATGGGCGTGGCTTCCGATCCATACATCGCGGCGGCTAGAATCCGTGATGAAGTTCCGGATGTAATTACTTTGGATGTGGAAATGCCGCGTATGGACGGCCTGACCTTTTTACAGAAAATTATGAGCCAGCACCCCATTCCGGTGGTCATCTGTTCAAGTTTGGCGGGGGAAGGCTCGGAAACGGCTTTCAAGGCGTTGGAATATGGGGCGGTGGATATTATCGCCAAACCACGGTTGGGAACCAAGCAATTCATCGAGGAATCCCGGACCCTGATTTGCGACGCGGTCAAGGCCGCGGCCGTCGCCAAGGTCAAATCATTGGTTCCCCTTAAGAAAATAGAGCCTAAGCTCACCGCGGACGCCATTTTGTCCAAGCCCTCGGCCAGCGCCATGATCCAGACCACGGAGAAAGTCGTCGTCGTCGGCGCTTCCACCGGTGGAACCGAGGCCCTGAGGGATTTTCTGGTCGCCTTTCCGCAGGACGCGCCGGGAATAGCCATTGTTCAGCATATGCCGGAAAATTTTACCGCGGCGTTTGCCCGCCGTTTGGATGGTATTTGCCGCATTTCCGTCAAGGAAGCCGCGAATAACGATACGGTCATCCGCGGTCGGGCCTTGATCGCCCCCGGAAACAAGCATATGTTGCTCAAGCGCAGCGGCGCCAGGTATTATGTCGAAATAAAGGACGGTCCGCTAGTCAGCCGCCATCGCCCCTCGGTGGATGTCCTTTTTCGTTCCACCGCCCGGTACGCCGGCAAGAATGCCGTGGGCGTCATCATGACCGGTATGGGCGACGACGGGGCTAGGGGCATGCAAGAGATGAAAGAAGCCGGCGCCAGAAACTTGGCTCAAGATGAAGCTACTTCCGTGGTCTTCAGTATGCCTCAGCAAGCCATAAAAAGAGGCGTGGTCGATCTGGTTCTGCCCCTCGAGGCCATTGCCGGGGCGGTTCTCCGGGAATGTGCTTGATGGCCGTCGCTTTTCGCCGCATGAAAGATGAGCCGAATCCCTCTTTATTATGATAAGATGACACCTTCGCCGTCCAATACACTATCGGCGACATTGATTGCATCCTGGTATAAAATAATCGAGTAAACAAATGCCCCGCTGCGGCCGGATGAAGGACGTGCGCAATGGATAATCGTTGACCATGACTTACAACTGCTGACAGTCAGGAATAAAGCATGGCGGAAATTTTAATCGTCGAAGATAGCCAAAGCATCGCCATGGCCGAAGCTTACCGGCTTTGGACCGCGGGCCATAACATCCAATTTGCTTCCACGGGCCGACAAGCTCTTGATCTGGCTTTTTCATCAAAACCCGATCTGATCATCTTGGATTATAAACTACCCGACACTAACGGTCTTGAAGTCTTCCGCGAACTGCAGCGCCGTGTTCCGGAAATCCTGGTCATCATGGTCACCGGCAAGGGTAGTGAAAATCTGGCCGTCAGCGCTCTGAAGGAAGGTTGCAAGGACTATCTGATTAAAAACGAAAATCTTCTGGATTCGTTGGTCAAATCGGTGGAGCAGGTTTTAAAGGAAGACAAATTGCAGCGGCAGGTCCAGGCTCAGGAACTAGCCTTGCGACTCGCCAACCTCAGCCTGGAAAAAAGTATCAAGGAGAGAACCGCTGAACTGGAACGAGCCAACGAAAGGCTGCAGCAAGCTCAAAAAATGGAAGCCCTGGGCACCTTGGCCGGCGGAATCGCCCATGACTTCAACAACATCCTGGCGGCGTTGATCGGCCATATGGAGATGGCCATGCTGCATATTCCGGCGGAACATCCAGCCCGGCCACATCTGGAACAGGTTTATCGGGCAAGTGAACGAGCCACCGAACTGGTTCGGCGGATACTTACTTTTAGCCGGCAGAGCGAACAAAAAAATCGCCCTCTGAAGATCGCTCCGGTGGTCAGGGAAGCTCTAAAACTCCTCCGGGCTTCATTACCATCGACTATCGAAATTAAACCCCGACTCAAGGAAGAAACCCGTTTTATTCTGGCCGACGCCACCTTGATTCATCAAATCATAATGAACTTAGCCACCAATGCCGGCCACGCCATGCGCGATAAAGGCGGTATCCTGACCGTGACTCTTGAGGAAACGGTCCTGGGACTGGAGGAAAGTTTCGGCCTCTCCTGTTCCGGACTTAAGCCGTACCTGGTATTGACCGTCAGCGATACCGGCAATGGCATGACTCCTGAAATCATGACAAAAATTTTCGATCCTTATTTTACGACCAAGAAGCAAAGCGAAGGCACTGGATTGGGATTGGCCGTGGTCTTGGGCATTGTGAAAAGTTGCGACGGTGAAATTAAGGTTTATAGTGAGCCGGGTCAAGGCGCCACGTTCCGGGTCTATCTTCCCCAAACCGAGGTTAAGCCTGCGTTCAAGGAAACAGCCCCGGTTTTGCCGCAAAGAGGATTGGAAAAAATTCTGGTCTTGGATGATGAGGATGTTCTAGCGCAAACAGTTAAGGAAATGCTGGAATACCTGGGCTATCAGGTTTTTACTGAAAACGATCCCATCCGGGCCATGGAAACTTTCCGCGCTAAACCATATTTTTTTGACTTGGTTTTGACCGACCAGACCATGCCGCGGAAGACCGGCTTGGAAGTGGCCGCCGAACTTCTGAAGATCAGAGCCGATCTTCCGGTCATCCTCTGCACCGGATTCAGTGAGATAGCTTCCGAGGATATAGTTATGACCTCCGGGGTCAAGGGGTTTCTCATGAAGCCCTTCACCATCCAGCAGATCGGAGTGAAGGTCAGGGAAATATTAGGTAACTCTCCGCCCCGGCGTTCCACGGACAAAAACGATGACCAATGACCGTTCCAGTCCGGCGGTTCCATCATGGAGACCTAATTGGTTAACCGTTTTATTCAACTAGTTATATCAAAAATTTGATCTCGCCGCTCTCCTGCTTTCGCCTCTCGGTTCAGATTGAAAATTCCATATGCGCTTTATCTTATATAACCCTAAGACTTTTTGGATGTTCAGCTAAGTTTTTTTCTTGTTTACATATTCATCACATATCTCTATTATTGCCCGCTGATATATCAGAGCGTGCTCTGTCAAGGGAATTTCTCGACAAAATACAGGCCGTCAATTACCCGAATGCAAAAATTTATCAATCTATTAGGCGTAAAAACGACCGCTGGAGGAGGTGTAAATGGCAGCCCCGACTTTCCAGCACGGAAATACAAAGTGAAGAGGATGTATTTTTCTATTCATCGGCTATAGCGTTTAATATAGGGCCAGGCAAACCGGTATCCCCTAATTCACCACTTGCGGGCATCAAGGCACGTAACTCCTGGCTGCAACGTTCGTTTCCCGATTTTCGCTCCTCGACGTATGATGAATACGCCTGCGGGCCAAAATCGGTCCAACTTCGCGTTTCGCCTAGGATTTACGCGCCCTATGCGCGATTTGATGGTGGATTTAGGTATCGTAAAGTTAAAAGGAGTGGACCATGAAACCCATTAACAATCCTAAACTTGGCATAATAATAGTACTTTCCTTTGTCGCTGTCAGCTTTATCTCTGTAATCATGGGATATTTGGAGACTGTCAACTTCCGGAACATTGAAGGTCAAGGCCGATCGTTATACGATAATCATACCAAACCGCTTGCTGATCTTTCAGTCGCGGTTTTGGCGTTTCAAGAAAGTCGTATTCATTTACGAGATATTTCCATGGGTAAATTTTTCAGCGCCGCGGAGACGGAAAAATATGGCAAAAGCGGTTTCGAACCGTACAAAGTTTTTCAAGAAGAACTCCGGCAAATGAGTGAGTCCATTTTGGGGGGGGACGCGCTGAAAACATTACAATTTCTCCAAAAAGAATCCGCGCTTTACGAATCAATCCGTGACAAAATCTTGCATCTGCTTAAAGATGAAAAGAAAGATGAAGCTTTTAATTTATTGAACGGTGAAGAATTACAGCGAGCTAAAAGTGTAACGGAAACAATTTTAAAACTAGTTGAACTTATGAAAGTTCAAGCCAAAAATAAGACCGAGAATAATGTCGTCGTAGCTGTCGACGCCATGAAACCCACGATGGCTTTAGCGGGGATAAGTGTTATATTGGCGATATTACTAGGTTGGTTAATATCGCGTATGATCATTAACCCGATCCGGGCCATTCGTGGCCTGGCCGATCGAGTGGCTCAAGGCGATTTGAAGGTCGGCCTGGAAACCGATCGAAACGATGATATAGGCATCCTTTATAAATCATTTCAAAATATGCTGGAAAGAATCAACGCGTTAGCCGCCGCCGCCGACTTGCTGGCTCAATCCGTGGTGGAAGGGAAGCCGACCGCAAGGGCCGATGTCGCCACGCACCAGGGCGGTTATCGTAACATACTGGAAAACTTTAATAAGGCGCTGGACGCCCTAACCTGCCCCTTGAACACGGCCGCCGATTATATCGGCCGAATAGTCGGCGGGGACGTTCCCCCCAAAATCACCGAACCCTATAATGGCGATTTTAACGCGATCAAGGATAACTTGAACGATTTCATCGTGAACCTGAGTGGTCTGAAGGAAGCCAATTTTGTTTTACAGCGTTTGACTGTGAACGATCACACCAAAAAGGTGGAAGGGAATTACAAAGGAGGCTTCGCCGCCCTGGCTCAGGCTACCAATAATGTCCGGGATAGACTTATGGGCATGACTAAAGTGTATGGTCTAATTGCCCTTGGCGATACGTCATATCTGGAAGATTTCAAAAAGATCGGTAAACGCAGCGAAGAAGACGACAGTATTCCGTCCATGATTAAATGCCTGGAGAACATTCGCCGATTGATAAAAGATACGAGTCAGTTGTCGGAGGCCGCGATGGAAGGGAAACTGACCATCCGGGCGGATGCCGCCAAGCACGTGGGGGATTATCGCAAGATCATCGAAGGCGTTAATAATACTCTGGACGCCCTCATCGGCCCTCTGAATATAGCGGCTGATTATGTGGACCGGATCGGCAAGGGCGACATTCCCCCCAAGATCACTGAATCCTACAACGGTGATTTCAATATTATCAAAAACAATTTGAACGCCTGCATCGATGGCCTGGGCGGCCTGACCGAGGCTAATTTCGTTATGCAGCGCTTGGCGGTAAACGATCATACCAAGAAGGTGGAAGGTAATTACGTGGGCGTATTCGCCGCCTTGGCGCTGGCGACGAATAGTATCCGGGAACGCCTGATCGCCATGACCAAAGTGTATGGTCTGATCGCCATCGGCGATACGTCATATCTGGAAGACTTTAAAAAAATCGGCAAGCGCAGCGAAGAAGATAACAGTATCCCCTCCATGATCAAATGTTTGGAAAATATCCGCCAACTGATTGACGATACATCTATATTGGCCCAGGCGGCGGTGGAAGGCCGACTGACTGTCCGGGCCGACGCCGGCAAGCATACCGGTGATTATCGTAAGATCATCACCGGCGTTAATAATACCCTGGACGCCCTGATCACGCCCTTGAACATGGCGGCCGACTATATTGAACGGATCAGCCGGGGAGACATTCCCGCCAAAATTACCGAATCCTATAACGGCGATTTCAATACCATCAAAAACAATCTCAATGTCCTCATCGAGGCTATGGATGAGGTCGCCAGGACCGCTTCGGAGATTGCGTCCGGAAATCTTACCGTCAAGGTCAAGGAACGATCCCTAGAGGACAAACTCATGCAGGCCATGGGCTTGATGGTTCATGGCCTCACGGATGTGGCAAAAAATATACGTCTTGTGGCTGATCAAGTCACGGCGGGCAGCCAAGAACTGAGCATCTCGGCGGAAAATCTTTCCCAGGGATCCTCGATGCAAGCGAGTTCGGTGGAAGAAGTCTCGGCCTCCATGGAGGAGATGGCCGCCAGCATCGGCCAGAATTCCGAAAATGCTCAACAGACGGAAAAAATCGCCCTGAAGGCCGCTGAAGACGGGCAAGATAGCGGTAAAGCCGTGGGCGCCACCGTCGGAGCCATGAAGGAGATCGCCGGAAAAATTTCCATCATCGAAGAAATCGCCAGGCAAACCAACCTGTTGGCTTTGAACGCGGCCATCGAGGCCGCCCGGGCCGGAGAGCACGGCAAGGGATTCGCGGTGGTGGCCTCTGAAGTGCGCAAACTGGCGGAGCGCAGTCAAATGGCCGCCAGTGAGATCAATAAGCTATCGGCCTCCAGTGTCCAAGTGGCCGAAAGAGCCGGCGATATGCTTGGCCGGATCGTTCCGGATATTCAGAAGACCGCCGACCTGGTGCAGGAAATCACGGCTGCCAGCGGTGAGCAGACTACCGGCGCGGGCCAGATCAACCAAGCCATTCAACAACTGGATAGAGTGATACAACAAAACGCCGCGGCCGCGGAAGAGATGGCTTCCACTTCCGAGGAATTGCTGGCTCAGGCCGAACAACTTCAAGCTACACTTGGCTTTTTTAAAATTGATAGCGGTCCGACCTATATCGGGACCCGCCCGGTTACGAGTCGGAATCAGATTAAATCCAGCCTGGGAACTTCGACCACGTCACCAACTCGAAGTGTGACAAAAGTGAGCGATGGAGCTAAAACTTCTCGTTCGACCGCCAAATCTCTTCCCGGTCATGAAGAAACCGGGAAGCCTGTCAAGGGCGCTGTTTTGAATCTGACCTCGGGAAGCGAAGGTAAACACGATTCCACCGATGAAGATTTTGAAAGATATTAAAGCGAACCCATGAAACTATAGCGTCGCCCAAGACTTCAACATGCCGGCGAGCATCAACTCCGCGGCTTGTCGCGGGGAGCTTCAATGTCAACTTGCGGTGAAGATTTATACCGTGACCTGACATGATGATCTCCTTGAACATGCACGCATGCGTATTCCCCTTGGCTTGATGCGGGGTTAGCGAGCAAAAAGATTAAAAGCGTTCGTTCCTCA
>JADFXS010000074.1:9295-10631 GCA_015233515.1 Deltaproteobacteria bacterium
TCTTCAAACGGAATGGAAATACAACAGGAGTGAATCATGAAATCGATAACCAGGCATCCACTCGGCGAAAAAATAATTTTTTCTTTTATAGTCGCTAGTTTGATATCCGGACTGATCGGTTATTCAGGGATAGCCGGCCTGCGGCAAATCAAGGAACTAGACCGATCGTGGCATGAAAATGCTGTCAAGCCGTTGGGTAATATCGCTGTCGCGGCCATGGTCTTTCAACGAAGCCGTTTACATATGAAAAATGTTTTTTTCGGAAAGGACGTCAGCGGTGAAGAAGTCGATCAGAATCTTAAGACTATCATTGAACTGGACAAGACATTTCATGATGAACTCAAACAGTTCGGAGAATACATTACCGATGAAGAAGAGCGCAAGGGATTGCGGCTTCTCCAAAAAGAAGTAACTCTTTATGAAGCGGTCCGCGACCGGATTATCAATTTGGTCAAAAACGGACAAAAAGCCGAATCTCTAAATTTGATGAGTGGTGAAAATATTGCGCGGGCCAAGGCAGTTGATGATTATCTCAAAAAATTGATTGAATCCGCCACTAGACAAGAGAAAAATAAATGGGAAGAGAATTCCGTGGCCATTGCTGATGCCATAAAGTCGACTTCTGTTCTGGTCGGAATCGGTATTATGGTGGTTATGCTGGTCGGACTTTTTATGTTGCGTTCCATTATCAGACCCATAAAGGCCATCGGGAATATTATCGATCGGGTGGCTCGAGGTGAAACAGAGGTCATTCTGGAGACGGTTAGAAACGATGAGATAGGCCTTTTGTTTACCTCATTAGGAAATATGATCGGCAAAATCAAGGCTCTGGCGGCCGATGCCGGCATGCTGGCCCAGTCGATCATGGAAGGTAAACTGACCGTCCGGGCGGACGCCGAAAAGCACGAGGGCGATTACCGCAAAATCATCGAAGGAGCCAACCATTCTTTGGAAGCTGTTATTGGTCCCTTGAACATGGCGGCCGACTATGTCGGCCGGATCGGCCGGGGAGACATCCCCCCTAAGATAAGCGAATCCATGAACGGAGATTTTAATATTATCAAAAACAATTTGAACGCTTGCATCGATGGTTTGGACGGTCTGACGGAAGCCAATTTCATAATGCAGCGTCTGGTGGTAAACGATCTCACGAAAAAAGTGGAAGGAAATTATGCCGGAGTTTTCTCGACTTTGGCCGGGGCGACGAATAATGTGCGGGATCGCCTGCTCTCGATTACCAAGGTTTTCAATTTGATTGCCTCCGGAGATACTTCCTGTCTGGAGGATTTGAAAAAAATCGGCCAACGAAGCGAAGAGGATATCAGTCTGCCGGCCA
>JADFXS010000075.1 GCA_015233515.1 Deltaproteobacteria bacterium
TTTTTTTCCATACGACTTTAATATCCCATCAGGATAAATCTGTCTCATCTCTTTTCCAGCCAAGGAGTGACGCTGATGAGTAATGTGCTAAAAAAAATCAGGGATTTTATGGAAAAAGAAGGAATCCCGGGGCGTGACGCTCATGAATTGCCCTCCTCCAATTTGACTTTTCCTGATGGCGCTCACTATCGCATCGAAATCGCCGGCGTGGAGCGAGCCTCGACCATGGAAGCCATGCTCGATGAAGCTCGCAAAAGAAATGTCACGGTGCATAGAGTGGTTGCCGCGGTGGGAGGATCCACCTACTGTGATTTCCAAGAATTAAAAGCCATGGCTCAAATGGCGCGAGAGGAGCAAATCGAAGTCATTATGACGGTCGGCCACCGTAAGGGGTGGGACGTCGGGGCCCGGGAATCGGCCACCTCGGAAGGGCAAAATCAGGGTTTCCGCCTGAGAGGCTCCGACAATATTTCCTATCATATCGCCGATATCATGAGGAGTATCGAAGCCGGTTTTCGAGGTTTTTTGGTTTACGACGAAGGGGTTCTGTTTCTCCTCAATAGAATGAGACAAGAAGGATTTATCCCGAAAGAGGTTATTTTTAAATTTTCGGTCTTCGGTGGTTATTGCAGCGCCGCCGGCGCCAAACTCGTTGAATCCATGGGCGCCAACTCCATGAATCCGATTTCGGACGTTTCCCTGCCTATACTGGCGGGAATACGCCGGGCCGTGAAAATCCCCTTGGATGTTTACATAATCGTCGTCGACTCTTTCGGCGGGGAATTCAGAGCCTATGAAGCCACCGAGATTGCCCGGGTAGCTGCGCCGTGCTACTTCAAATTTGAACCGGGAACCTCGGAAGGAGACATTTACAAACCTTGGGTGAGCGAAGAATGGCATCAAAATTTCATCCGGCAAAAAATCAAGATCGCCTCCATTGTATACGAAATAATGAATAAACACGCCCCGGAATTGACGGCTTCCCGGAAAGGACCGGCGGATCTGGTCACACCGGTTTAAAGCTTGTGCTATCAATGATCAATACTATCCGGTTTTAACGTCGCCGGTCAGATAAACCATGGTCATGTGCCTTTATAAAGTCGATTGGTATTTAGATACTGAGACTGGCTAACGCCAACACCCGGCCGCGCCCGATACCTTTCGAGATGTGTTTTGGTAGTGGCGATTAATGGCCGGTTCCATCGGAAAACAGAGCAAGTCCGATCTAGGGAAATACATCCGCGGGGTTAAAAAACCGACTATGAAAAAACATATTGCTGAAAGAAGTCAGCAAGTCGAATGGTCAGGGATCAGAGTCATGTTCGCTCTGGCGGACCAAATTCCTGGAGTCATAAACCTGGGGATCGGCCAACCTGGTTTTGACACTCCGAAATTCATTCGCGAAGCAGCCAAAAAAGCCTTGGATGACGGTTACACGCGCTACCCGCCGGCCAAGGGATTTCTCGATTTACGGCTGGCGATTGCGGAGAAGTTATGGAGAGAAAATAAAATAGTCGCCGATCCCGAAGACGAAATCTTTGTGAGCGTGGGAGCCATGCAGGTAATTTTCAATACTATCCTGCATCTAGTCGAACCCGGGGAAGAAGTTGTCGTCCTCGACCCGGGTTATGACTATTACTCTCAAATAAAACTCTTTGGGGGAAAACCGGTGACGGTCCAAGTTCATGAACAAAACAGGTTCAAGTTGGATCCGGCTGATCTTCGGAAAGCCATTACCGACAAGACCAAGCTCATAATTTTAAATTCACCGGCCAATCCAACCGGCGCCGTTCTGGATGAAGACGTTTTGAAAGAAATAGCGACTATTGCCCGGGAACATGAAATTTTTGTTCTCTCGGACGAGCCATATGAACATATAATCTTTGATGATCAAAAACACGTCAGCTTGGCTTCTTTTGAAGGAATGAAGGAATTGGTCATCTCGGCTTTCACCCTGTCAAAGTCCTACGCGATGACAGGATGGCGCGTGGGTTACGCCGTGGCCCCGAAGATGATCATCGATGAGATGGAAAAACTGATGGAACACCAGGTTTCCGGAGTTACCGCCGTGGCCCAGCGGGCCGCCCTGGCCGCCATAGCCGGTCCCCAAGACTGCGTGCGAGAGATGGTTCAAGCTTATAAAGTTAGACGAAAGCTGATTTACGATGGTCTTAACGCCATCGACGGTGTTTCCTGCCTGAAACCCGAAGCCAGTTTTTATGCTTTCCCCAATATCACCGGACTCGGTATCAGTTCTTGGGACTTGGCCAGATATTTAGTTCAGGAACACCATGTGGCCGTGATTCCGGGCCGCATCTTCGGCCAAAACGGAGAAGGATATTTACGTGTCTCCTTTGCGGCCGACCAAGATCAGCTTCATGAGGGTCTTCAGCGCAGGAAAACGGGTATCAAAAAACTGGTTGGATCAAAATAAAACCGGCTAGATGAGCCAAAGTTCGGGAGGAAATCATGATCTTCGAAAAAACCGAATACCTGGGCCGAATCACCGCCGCCAAAAACCGCATGAGTGAAGCCGGCCTGGACCTTCTTATCGTTGCGGACCCGGCCAACATGAATTACCTGACCGGCTATGACGGCTGGTCATTTTACGTTCCGCAATGTGTTGTTGTGGCCTTGACTAAAGAAGAACCGATCTGGATCGGTCGAGGTATGGATGCCAATGGAGCCCGCCATACCACCTTTCTCCAGTCCGATAACATTCAGGGTTATCCTTATTATTATGTTCAATCGCCGGTCCGGCACCCCATGGATTTTGTGGTCGACCACCTTAAGGGACAAGGATGGAGTCAAGCCAGAATCGGTGTGGAGTTGGACGCTTATTATTTTACCGCCAAATGTTTCGAAGTCCTAAAAACTGGATTACCTCAAGCCAAGTTTTCGGACGCCACCCTTCTCGTCAATTGGATTCGCATCATCAAATCTCCTCAAGAGATCGAATATATGAAACAAGCCGGGAAGATTGCCGAAAAAGTGATGCGAACGGCCTTGGAGAGCGTCCGGCCGGGCCAGCGGGAATGCGACGCCGTGGCCGCGATCTATCAAGCTCAAATCAGCGGCACGTCGGAATTCGGCGGAGATTATACGTCTTTCGTGCCGATGATGCCGACAGGAGAAAAAACTTCCGCCCCGCATTTGACTTGGACTGATGAACCTTATCAAAAGGATCAAGCGGTCAATCTGGAATTGGCCGCATGCCGTCACCGCTATCATAGCCCCCTAGCCCGGACTGTTTATTTAGGCAGCAAACCACCCCAAAAACTTTTGGATACCAGTCAGGTGGTCGTGGAAGGTCTGGAGGCGGCCTTGGCGGCGGTCAATCCCGGTGTTTCTTGTGAATCCCTGGAACTAGCCTGGCGAAAGGTAATTGCCAAAGCCGGATTGGAGAAAGAATCCCGGATCGGTTACTCCATGGGCCTCAATTACCCTCCGGATTGGGGCGAGCATACCGCCAGTCTGCGGGCCGGAGATAAGACGATTTTACGCCCGAATATGACTTTTCATATGATTCTAGGCATGTGGATGGAAAACTGGGGTTTTGAATTGAGCGAATCGTTTCGAGTTATGGAAAACGGTTATGAAACTTTCGCTGATTTTCCTAGAAAGTTGTTCATCCAAGACTAAAGGCCGCCCCTTCAGCCAGGCCAGGCGCCCTAAATCCGGTGCCTGGCCTTCGGAGGGGCATGGTCCCCTGCCCCTTGGTATCCGGTCGGTTTTCTTATGGCCATTATCCATGCGCCCCATTATGCCCGCACTGAGACGATGGAGAATCAACTATGGAAATAATCAATAAAATTAACGGACTGCAAGATGAATTGATCGGCCTGCGCCGGGATTTTCACCGCTACCCGGAACTAGGCTACGAAGAATATCGCACCGCGAATATAATAGAGAAGTATTTGCGAGAATGCGGGATGGAAGTAAAACGTATGACCCAAACCGGCGTAGTTGGATGGCTGCGTGGGTGCAAGCCCGGATCGACCTTGATGCTCCGAGCGGATATGGACGCCTTACCTCTACAGGAAGCAACGGACGTTCCTTATCGATCGGTCAATCCAGGCAAAATGCACGGTTGCGGGCATGATGGACATATGGCCATGTTGCTGATCGCCGCCCGTATTTTAGCCCGATATCGAGAAGTATTGCCCGGAAATATAGTCTTCGCCTTTGAACCAAATGAAGAAAACGTCGGGGCTTTGGCAATGATCGAAGAAGGTCTATTGGAAGACCCACGGGTGGATGCCTGCCTCGGGATCCATCTCTGGAGCACCATCGATATTGGTCGAATATCGGTAGTCCCCGGTCCGGTCATGGCCGGAATGGACCATTTCGAGGTGGTTATCAAAGGTCGAGGCGGACATACCTCCGCCCCACAGTTTTCCGTGGATCCGATCCTGGCGGCCGCCAATGTCATTCAGAGCGTGCAAGCCATTCAAACCCGAGAGATCGATGCGCTCAAGCCCACGGTCATCATGTTCGGACGGATTCAAGGTGGTTCCGGTTCGAACATTATCGCCGAACAGGTCAGATTAGAGGGGACCATCCGTTACTTGTATGAAGACAACGACCGCTCTCCGGAAAATCCCAAGCGGAGATTCAGCAGGATAGTGACGGACATCTGCCGGGCGCACCAGGCCGAAGCAGAGGTTTCATTCCCGTTCGGACATCCGGTCTTGACCAATGATGCCTCTTTGGCAAGCTTGGTTCGCGATATCGCGGTCAAAGTCCTCGGCGCCCCGGACGCAATTGTGCCTTATGTCTCCATGGCCGGCGAAGACTTTTCGGAATTCGCGGCCCGCCGGCCAGCGGCATATTATTTTGTCGGTTGCCGAAACGAAAAGAAAGAGTGCTTCTATCCTCACCACCACCCTCGCTTCAATCTCGATGAGGATGCCCTAAGGATCGGGGCGGAAATGCATGTCCGGACGACGCTGCGCTATTTCCGTCTGGCCTGATCAAGCAACGCATTCACATAAAATTTACTATTTTTCAATAAATTAGCATCTTTTTAAATCGACGGATTTAAAGCGGTCCAGCTTTGTTTTTCGGGTCGACTTTGAACAGACCGAACCGGGCGATGCCTGCCTTTTCAAGAGAATTTTCATATTAAGCAACACTTTCCGGCCATGGATGCTCAGCATTTACCTGGGGAATATGGAAAAAATGCTTGACATAGGGGCTTCGAGAGCCTAAATATTACCCCGTATCATTTTCTCGAATCAATTAGTGCTAACCGCCAAGCATCAGGTGCCATATGGAACTATCCTTACGGAATGTGACTATGCGTTTTGGCGGCGTGGTGGCTGTCTTCGGGTTGACCATGGAAGTCCCCCAAGGGCGGATCACCAGCCTCATAGGTCCTAACGGGGCCGGTAAAACCACGGTTTTCAACATCATTACCGGAGCATATCAAGCCACATCCGGAGACATTGTGTACAACGGCCAACATCTGAACGGCTTGGCCCCTCACACGATCATCTCCAAGGGAATTGCCCGGACCTTTCAAAACATTCGATTATTCAAAGCAATGACGGTTCTGGAAAACGTCCAGGTCGGCCGCCACTGCCGAACCAAATCAGGCGCATTCCGAGCCGTGTTCAGAACACGGGCAGAACGCCGAGAAGAAGCGGCCATTGAAGCCAAATGTCGTGAACTTCTTGATTTTTTAGGTCTTTTATCCTTCAGTAATCATTACGCCTCAGCTCTGCCTTATGGCGACCAGCGTCGCCTGGAAATCGCACGGGCTTTAGCCACTGAACCGCAAGTACTTTTGCTCGACGAACCGGCCGCGGGTATGAATCCCCGGGAGACCGAGGAAATGATGGCCCTTATTCGTAAAATCCGTGACCTGGGCCTGACCATTTTCCTGGTTGAACATGACATGAAACTGGTAATGGGAATCTCCGACTATGTGGTCGTATTGGATCATGGCCAGAAGATCGCCGAAGGCGTCCCCGCGGATATCCAACAGGATGAGAAAGTTATTGCGGCATATTTGGGGGCAGCATATTCCAAAGCCAAACAGATGGAACGAGGCGCGGCTTGAAACCGCGCCTTTTTTTTGAGGCACTTAAACCATCAACGGGAGGTAAAGAGATGAAAAGATTGGGACTGGTTCTTTTAGTGGCGGCTTTTGTGCTTGGGCTGACTGTAGCTGCTCAAGCGGAATCCTTCAAACTGGGTGTGCTCAGCCCTCTGACCGGCACGTATGCCCAGGATGGGACTGATATTCTCAATGCCGTCAAGCTGGCCGTGGAGCACTTCGGCAAGCTGCCCGGGTTTGACAAGATCGAGATTCTCTCCGAAGACTCCGGCTCCGATGGCGGCAAAGCCGTGATGGCCGCCAACAAACTAATCAACAGCAAGGTTAACGGCGTGGTCGGCGCCTATGCCTCGGGCGAAACGATCCCGGCCTCTGAACCGATCAACAAGGCCAACATTATCCAAATCACCCCTTCTTCATCCAATGAAAAAGTAACGGCTCGCGGGTTCAAGCAACTCTTCCGGATGTGCCCCCGTGACGACACTCAGGCTTGGTCGGCCACCGAGATATTGGAAAAATATCTCAAAGTGAAAACCATTGCCATGATTGACGACCGTTCGGCCTACGCCGCCGGTTTGGCCAAAAACATCGTCGCCGATTTAGCTAAAAACAACCTGGTAAAAGTCGTCGCCCACGAAAACATCGCTCAGGGCGATAAAGACTTTACCGCTGTTCTGACCAAGATTAAGGGTCTCAACCCTGACGTCGTGTACATGTCCCTTTATCAACCTGAAGCCTCGATGATGATCCGCCAGATCAAATCCCTAGGTATCACCGCCAAAGTCATGTCCGAAGACGCGGTATATCATCCCAAGTATATCGAGGTCGGTGGCAAGGACACCGAAGGCACCTTATTTACTTTCTCGTATGCTCCTGAGAGCGACTATCGTAAAAAATTCATCGATGACTTCAAAAGCACTTATAAAGCGACCGACGTGGGAACCTACGCTTACTTTGGTTACGACTGCGCCATGACCATTCTCGGTGCCGTTAAAAAGGCCGGAAGCGCGGATACCGACAAAGTGGCCGCGGCCATCCGTGGCGGCACTTGGCCGGGCGTCACCGGGGATATCAAGTTTGACGATGTCGGTGACCGCAAGATCGCTTACGCCCTCTGGGAAACCAAAGGCGGCAAGTACGTTCCGGTATGGGATCCCTTGACCGGCCAGCCCATCAAATAAGTTATTATCCTCAATCACACATAGGGCCGGAAATTATTCCGGCCCACCCTCAAAAAAATTTTAAAAGGAACGGCTTGTCATGGATACCCAATCGATGATAATCCAACAGATGGTTAACGCCATTTTTTTGGGTAGCATCTTTGCCCTTATTGCTCTGGGCTACACATTAGTCTACGGCATCATTGAGCTTATCAACTTCGCCCACGGTGAGCTGTTCACGTCCGGCGCTTACATCGGGGTTATCGTCCTGGGACTTTTATCTGCTTCCGGTTTCGCCGAATCCCATTTTTATTTGACATTGCTGATCGTCTTCGCCTTGGCCATGACCTACACCGCGGTTTTGGGGGTAACTGTCGAGCATGTGGCCTATCGGCCTTTACGTAACGCCCCCAGGATCTCCGCCTTACTCTCGGCCCTGGGCGTATCCCTTTTTCTGTCCAACGGGATGATGATCTCCCAAGGCGTTTATGACCGGGCGTACCCACCGATTCTAGGCACCGCCGGATTGACCATCTTCCAGGCCAAAATAACCTACGGTCAAATATTCATTGTCTTACTGGCCTTTGCCCTCATGGGCGGCTTGCAGCTGTTCGTTCAAGGAACCAAGCTCGGTAAGGCTATGCGCGCCACGGCGCAAAACCTGCGCATGGCCAGGATGTTAGGTATCAACATCGACCGGACCATCAAGACAACCTTTATCATCGGCCCGGCGCTGGGCGCCGCGGCGGGAGTCATGGTCGGCCTTTACTATGGTTCGGTCAGATTCGACATGGGTTTTATCTATACCATCAAAGCCTTTGCCGCGGCTATTCTGGGCGGTATCGGTTCCATTCCCGGAGCCATGCTGGGCGGCATGATTTTAGGCGGCGTAGAAGTTCTGTGGTCCTCCTTCCTGCCCAGTAACTGGAAAGATGTGATCACCTTTGTGATCTTGATCCTGGTTCTCTACGTCCGGCCCAGCGGTCTTCTGGGCAAGGGCGCTACCGAGGGGCGAGTCTAATGGGTCGGATCGAAATCAAACAACTCTTAACCGCGGCTATTGTCTTGGGCATCATCCTAGTGCCCATGGTCGGATTTAATACGCCGGTTTTCGACGGCAAACGAGCTTTGATGATTTGGGGTCTGGTTTTCTTCATCGCCGCGGTGGGTATTATCAGTGCAGGCATAAAGCGACGCCGGACACCCAGCCAGGAAAAAAAATCGTCGTTGGCGATCTTCTGGCAGGCTTGGACGAACAAGTTTCAGTCGGTACCCACCAAACACTACGTGGCCGGGCTGCTTATCCTGGCCATAGCCTTCCCTTTTCTGGCCGGCAACTATATGCTCGATGTCAGTATTATTTGTCTGATTTACATTGCCCTGGGTCTGGGCCTGAATATCACGGTCGGCTTGGCCGGCTTGCTGGACATGGGCTATGTGGCTTTTTACGCCGTGGGAGCTTACACTTTCTCCCTGCTCAATCTCAATTTCGGCATAGGTTTTTGGATGTGCCTGCCGGTCTCTATGCTTTTTGGCGCATGCGCCGCGGCCCTTGGCGGATATCCGCCCATTTAAGCCAGAATCCGCGGCGATTTTCTGGCCATCGTAACCCTGGGGTTCGGTGAAATCACTCGCTTGGTTCTTAATAACTGGGATAGCTTGACCGCCGGTCCGGACGGCTTGATGGGCATGGCCAAACCTACCCTGGTCTACCCGAGTTTCATCGGCGGGGCGCTGAAACTGATCAACTATCCTTTGGAATCCTTGACCGGCCTTTACTTTGTCATTTTGCTTTTCGTGGTGCTGATCGTCATCGCCGTCAACCGGCTTAACAATTCCCGCATCGGCCGAGCGTGGGTAGCGATCCGCGAGGATGAAACCGCGGCTGAACTCTGCGGAATCCCGACCACGGGCATGAAGCTTTTAGCTTACTGTTTAGGTGGAGCCACCGCCGCGGTCTGCGGAGCCTTTTTTGCCGCCAAGCTCAGCTTCACCAATCCGACTTTTTTTATTCTCATGGAGTCTTGCGTCATCCTGTCCATCGTCGTTTTAGGCGGCGCGGGCAGCATCCCGGGAGTTATCATCGCCGGCTTTCTCCTGATCGCCATCCCGGAAGTGTTCCGCGACTTTCAGGCTTATCGTATGCTGGCATTCGGAGCGGCCATGGCCATTATGATGGTTATTCGGCCCGAGGGGCTTATCCCGGCCTCCCGCAAAAGGCGAGAACTTCACCAAGATGAAACCTGCGAACCCAATACCTTAGAGTTGGAGAAGATTAATGAACGATAAGCGGCCCATTCTCGAACTTATTGATGTCCACACCTATTATGGCCGCATCCATGCTCTGAAAGGCATCTCCCTGTCTATCCCGTCCGGGTCCATCGCCTGCCTCATTGGAGCCAACGGAGCGGGTAAAACCACCACTTTGTTGACTATCTTCGGAGTCGAACGCTGTACCCGTGGCCAAATTCTATTTGAAGGCCGCCCTATTCAGAGTCTTGAACCGCAAGCCATCGCGGCCATGGGTTTGGCTCAAGCTCCGGAAGGGCGTCAGATATTTCCACGTATGACCAGCATGGAAAACCTGGAGATGGGCGCTTATCTCCGTTCCGACAAGGCCGGTATCGCGCAAGACCTGGAGCGGGTGTTTCAGCTCTTCCCGGTGCTCAAGGAGCGACGTAAGCAATTAGGCGGGACGCTTTCCGGCGGCGAGCAGCAGATGCTGGCCATCGGCCGGGCTCTTATGCAGCAGCCGAGATTGCTTCTTTTGGATGAACCTTCCCTGGGGCTGGCTCCTTTATTCGTGGAAAAAATTTTCGAAACCATACAAACCATCAACCGCCTGGGGACAACCATCTTCCTGGTCGAACAAAACGCTCATATGGCCCTGAACATCTCTAATTATGGTTACGTAATGGAGACCGGCAAGGTTGTTCTAGCCGACATCGCCTCCAACCTCTTGACCAACGAACAAGTAAAAAAAGCCTATTTAGGCGGATAACGATTCGCGGTCCGCTTATTATCCAGGAGAAATCATGCCCAGAAAAAAAACTTCCGAACCTGCCAAAACTACCGCCCCGCGGATGACTCCAATGGTACCGGGGCGTATGACTACCCTGCCGAAAGTCTTCGGCGACACGCCTAGCTTTCTGGGCGTGGACCTGATCCATGTGCCGGATCAGGTCCCTGGACATCAGATAGTATTCATGGGCGTACCCATAGAGGGCGCGGTCACCTGGGGGTCATATTCCGGGTGCGAATTGACCACTAA
>JADFXS010000076.1:0-2582 GCA_015233515.1 Deltaproteobacteria bacterium
TTTTCTGTCGAGACATTATTTTGCCGGCCACTTGGTCACATAGAATCGTCCCTTTAAGATTGACCTGCAAAATACGATCGATGTCCTCTTCATTGAAATCCACCGCCCGATCGCTTTTGGCGACGCCGGAAGTAACGATAAGCACATCCATACGACCGTATGTATCGATTACCTTGTCAAATACTTCTTGGATGCTTAATTTTGATGTAACATCCATGGGATATGTCTGAGAGGCAATTCCAGCTTCGGACAGTCTGGCCTTGATCTGAGTCAACGCGTTAACGTTGACATCCGTAAGAATCAGCTTTGCGCCATTCGCCCCGAAAGCTTTCGCCAGCATCTCGCCGATACCGCCGATTCCCGAAATCACGGTCACTCGATCCTTGAGTGAAAACAATTCCTCGATTTTTATTCCGACTGGATTGGAAACCATTTAAAATCCTCCCAATAATCATAAACAGGTGACTTCTGTCGCCAGAGCCGATGCTTTCTCCGCGGCTTGGTGGAGAAAGCTTTTATTATTGCTAAAAATTACCGGTTTAGTCATCCCAAAAACCGCTGGAATGACCCGGTTGTTTTACATGTAAACCTCAGCGTCTAGGCAAATACAGCGCCCAGTTTTCAGCATCGCGGGCCGCATCCACCACCGCTTCCGAAAAAGTCGGGTGCGCCCGAATACTGGCCGCCAACTCTTCGGCAGTGCATTCCATTTGGATGGCCAATACGGCTTCACCGGTCAATTCGGTGGCATTGGGACCGACGATATGCACCCACAATATCTCCCCATCTCGAGTTTCCTTGATGATCTTCACCGAGCCGGCCGGCTGGTTGCTCGTCATGGACAACCCGTTGATGGCATACGGGAATTCTCCAATGTCCAAATCATAACCTTGCTCTTCGGCTTCATCTTCGGTGAGTCCGACCGATCCTAGTTCGGGTATGGTCCAGCAAGTTTTCGGGATAAGTTGAAACCGAAATTGTTTATGCTTGCCCATGGCATTTTCGGCGGCTGTCACGGCCATGGCCGAAGCGGCGTGACTCTGCATAATCCCGCCCAGCACGTCGCCGATGGCATAAATTCCGGACGATGATGTTTCCAGGTAATCATTGACTTGGATACCACCGATTTCGTCAACGGTTACGCCGGCCTTTTCCAGTTCCAAGTTACGGCTATTGGGGACCCGGGGCGCGAAAATGACTCTGTCGGTATTGATGGTTTGCGCTTCCTGGCTATTCAAGCGACAGCAAAACCCTTGGCCTGATCGTTCCACGGCCGCCAGTTTGGCGCGCATGGTGAGCTCAAGATCGCATTTTTTGAGTTCATGGGTCAGGCGCTGACTTGAATCGTGATCCGCAAAGGGCAGAATGCGGGAGGATTCACCGACCAAATGAACGTTAACGCCAAAACATCGAAGGATGAAGGCAAGTTCGACCTCAACATGACCGTCGCCGCAAATCAGCACTGAATCAGGCAGTTTGGTCAGGTCGAATAGCTGGTCGAAACTTAAAAGCGCATCGGTCAGCCCCGGGACATCGGGGGTCTCGGTCCTGGCTCCGGTGGCGATTATAACTTTTTCGGCTTCCAGCAAGGTCTTGCCGACGCGAATTTCTCTGGCATTTTCAAAAACAGCCCGACCGTTGACGACTTCCACTCCATTATTGGCCAGCAGAGCCCCCATACCGGTGCGGATGTCGTTGGCCACACCATTCTTCCGGGCGACGATTAAATCAAAATCGGTCTTTTCAATCCTCGCTTGAATTCCCAATTCACTCATTTGCTGGACAGCCAGGATCGACCGGGCCGCCGCACTCCAAACCTTGGTGGGGATACACCCCCGATTGACGCAGGTGCCGCCGAGCAAATCGGCTTCCACCAGGGCCACTTTCCCTCCAAGCTGAGCAGCGCGGATCGCCGCGGCATAACCGCCCGGTCCTCCGCCGATTACCACAACGTCATACATGGGTTACCTCATGAAGCTATCCGAATGAACAAAAATATTTGATCGATTACCATAGGGATTTCACACCGGCGACTATTTGCGCGGCATCGGGAGTACACGCCTTTTCCAAAGGCGGTGAAAAAGGAATCGGCGCGTCCTGCCCGGCGACCCGAACCACCGGGCCATCCAGGTAATCAAAAATATCTTCTTGGATGCTGGCGGCCACTTCAGCGCCGAAACCGGTATTTTTCCAGGCTTCCTGGACGACCACCGCGCGATTTGTCTTTTTTATCGAGGCATATACGGTCTCATGATCAAACGGTTTCAGGGTTCGCAGATCCACGACCTCGGCGCTGATTCCTTCCGCCGCCAATAATTCGGCCGCCGCCAGGGATTCTATAACCATGCGCGACCAGGCGATGATGGTGACATCTTTACCGGATCTTTTGATATCCGCCTGGCCGATCCGCAGAAGATATTCCTCTTCCGGGACCGGTCCGGCGGTTCGGTATAACGACTTGTGTTCACAGAAAATGATTGGATCATCGTCTCGAATCGCCGCTTTTAAAAGTCCTTTGGCGTCGTACGGAGTGGAGGGAGCCACCACTTTGAGACCCGGAATATGAGTAAACCAGGCTTCCA
>JADFXS010000076.1:2656-4251 GCA_015233515.1 Deltaproteobacteria bacterium
ATAAAATAGATGAGAGAGGCCTGGTTGACGATCTGATCCATGGCAATGGGAATAAAATCGGCGTACATGATCTCCACGATGGGACGCATCCCCTGGATGGCGGCCCCGACCCCGGCCCCGACGATCGCCGCTTCCGAAATAGCGCTGTCCCTGATCCTTTCCGGTCCGAACTGTTCCAGCAAGCCGAGACTGCAACGGTAAACTCCGCCATAGGTGGCGACATCTTCGCCCATCAAAAAGACTTTCTCGTCACGAGTCATTTCTTCGGCGATGGCTTCCCTGATGGCCGCATTATAAAAAATTTCCCTGGTACTCATTGCGTCGCTCCTTTATAAACGTCACGCGGAAGACTGACCGGTTCGGGGTAAGCGACATTTCTGGCATATTCCAACGCTTCCTCGACCTCCTCTCGAGCTGCCGTCTTTTGAGCCGCGGCCTCTTCCGGGCGGTAGATATCTTGATCCACCATAATTTTCTCGGCAATGTCGATAGGGTCTCTGGCCGTCCAGTATTCTATTTCCGGTTGGCGCTGATAACCGCCGGCATCTCCGGTGGAAAAACCGCAATTACGATAGGTTTGCGCCTCGATAAGCACCGGACCGTTTCCGGCTCGAATTTTTTCCACCGCAGCCTTGGTTGTGGTAAAGACCTCTTCAAAATTATTGCCGAAGATGGTGAGACCTTCGAGATCATAGGCCGCGGCCCGTTGGGAGACTTTAGCCACACTCAAATGATCATGGACGTGGACGGTCAGACCGTAGTGGTTGTTTTCACAGAAAAACATGACCGGACGTTTCCATTTCGCGGCCATATTCAAAGATTCATGAAAGCTGCCGGTATTCGACGCCCCGTCTCCGAAAAATGCCCCGACCATCCGGTTTTGGCCTTGCATCTGAAAAGCGAGGGCCTGTCCCACCGCCACCGGCAAACCGCCGCCGACGATCCCCGAACCGCCGAGCACACCCGTTTCCCGATCGAAAACGATCATGTGACCCGCGCGCCCTTTTCCATATCCTTCTTTTTTCCCAAAAATTTCACAACAAAGTCGTTTAAGGTTCAGTCCTTTGCCCAGATAATGGGCATGCCCGCGATGGGTGGTGCAAATGACGTCATCGGCATTAAGGGCGGCACACGCCGCCACCCCGGCTGCTTCCTGGCCGATGCAAAGATGGATCGGTCCGTATGTCTTTCCGCTTCGGGCTTCTCTGAGTATTCCTTCTTCGAGATACCTGGTGATCAGCATCCGGTGGAAAATGACTTTGTATATATCTCTGTCAATCATGCCTCTTCTCCCTTTGTCTCCAGTGAAATATGCAACTTGGGTCACCGGTCAGGATGTTGGTGGGGCGGTCCAGCATAAGTTCCGGGTTGTATCCTTCCAGCATGTCATGGTCCACCTGACAATAAAGTCGACCCAACTCCGGTTCCCCCATCTCGATACAAAGCTCGGCGAACGGACAATGGGTCACTTCCCCTTCCGCGGTCCATCCGGTCAGCTCCAAATCCATTTTAAAACCCGCTCCAGCCAGGGAATTGTCGAAATTGCCATAGTAACTGTCCATATTGGCTGGAAGACCGAGCGCGTCGACCTTTTG
>JADFXS010000076.1:4280-7837 GCA_015233515.1 Deltaproteobacteria bacterium
TTTGCCTCCCTTTCAAGGGCGAATTGCCGAAAGCCGGGGGCAACGGCCTCTTGCACTTCCTGGCCGCAACGATCTTCAACCGCCTTGGCCATATGCAGGTACATACGCGCGAAATGTTCGGCCAATTTTTCTAAAGGGTTCATTTTTTGCCCCTGATTATCGACCATTTCCTTTTCCTCCATAGATTCAAAGCAATTTCAGATAGGCCGTAAATTCTAAATCGAACACATGCCGAACGGCTGCTCTAACAGGTTTTTCAAATCCTGTAAAAATCGAGCGGCATCGGCCCCGTCCACCACCCGGTGATCCGCGGAAAGTCCTAAATTCATAATTGGTTTGACCACGACCACGCCATCCGCCACTACCGGGCGTTCTTTTATTTTTGCTACCGAAAGAATGGCGGTTTCCGGGGGGTTGATAATGGAAACAAAGAAATCGATATCGAATTGACCCAAATTGGAAATGGTGAAAGTGCTTCCGGAGAGTTCGTCCAAGGTCAGCCTTTTGGATTGGGCTTTAATCACCAGATCGACGCGATCGACCATGATTTGACTCAAGGATTTAAGGTTGGTTTTTCGAATGACCGGGACAAGCAGGCCTTGCTCCATGGCCATGGCCAAGCCGATATCGACGGTTTTAGGGATTTTGATGGTTTTATTTTCCAAGGTTGCATTAAACAGCGGATATTTTTCGATGGTCATAGACACGGCTTTTATCAGCAAATCATTGAAGGAAAGAAGCAAGCCGGTTTTTTGTTCCAATATGGGCTTAAATATATTGCGGAATTGGATCAATGCGGTGCAATCGACCTCGCACGCGAAATAAACATGGGGGACGTCCCGACTGCTTTGGGTGAGTCTTTCCCCAATAATTGAACGGATAGTCGTCAGGGGAATTCTACCGCCCAAGACTGGTCCGGTCACCTCGACTTTAGGTTCCTCGATGGCCTGTGATTCAAAATCCAGGACATCCGCTTTGACAATACGGCCGCCTGGACCGCTGCCCTTCAGCCGGGAAATATCAATCCCTTTCTCTTGAGCCATTTTTCTCGCGATCGGCGTGATTTTGATCCGCGTTTCCACGGCCGGGGATGGGGTTTTACTTTTTTCGGCTTTTACTTCCGATAGGGTTTGTCCGTTTTCTCCCGGCCCCGTCGAGTCGGTTCGAGACGTAGATGGTTGATCGGCTGCTTCTCCAGGAGCGGAGATGACCCCGATGGTCTGAGCAACTTTGACGACTTGTCCTCCAGAAGCAAGAATCCGCGACAAAATGCCGGAAATCGGGGCTTCAATTTGGTAATTCACTTTTTCGGTCTCGATCTCGCAGATCACCGCCCCTTTTTCGACCGGCTGACCTTCTGAGTACAACCATCTGGTAATTTTAGCATTCTTCACCGTTGTCCCCAAACTCGGGACGAGAACATTTTCTGCCATTCCCTCCACTCCTTAAGTGACGTGAATGATCAATATGATTGGTTAACTATTTTGGTTGATTGAAGCTCCCCGCGGTGCGCCGCGGGTGATCTTCGACATTTAAGAAACGACAGTGTTACAATTTTTACTCGCTAATCCCGCGGCAAGCAGTTTAAAACGTGCTCGCCCGCATATTCGGCATAAAGGTGATATTCCCGTCTTTGGGCCGCGTTGCCCGCCTTCCCCTCACCTATTTGACAATTTCATGGTGAAGGGGATCGGGATTCACCTTGACGCCCACCCAGATAAGCTTCCTGAACCTTTGGAGAACGGAATAGTTCCCGGCTGGTCCCACTGAACACTATCTTTCCAACGTCCAGGACATAACCCCGGTCAGCCAATTTCAGAGCGGCCCTAGCGTTTTGTTCAACCAGCAATACGGTGACGCCGGTCCGGGCAATATCCTTGATTTGCTGAAAGATGAGTTTGGTCAAAATAGGGGCGATGCCGAGACTTGGTTCGTCAAGAAGAAGCAGCTCGGGATTACTCATCATGGCTCGACCGATGGCCAGCATCTGTTGTTCTCCACCGGAAAGAGTGCCGGACAATTGTTTTCGGCGTTCTTTCAGGCAGGGAAAAAGTCCATATACCAAGTCCAGGGTCTTCAGGTCTACGGTCTTCCGCGAGTAGCTTCCCAGGAGCAAGTTTTCTTCAGTGGTCAGGATACCAAAAACCTGTCGTCCTTCAGGCGCATGGCTGATACCAAGGGCAACGATTTTGTGAGGGGGCATTTTAGTCAGATCGTGTCCTTTAAAATTTATGCTCCCTCGTTTGGCTTTTTGGAGCTGGCTGATAGTGCGCATGGTGGTGGACTTGCCGGCGCCGTTGGCGCCCAGTATCGCCACTATTTCCCCTTTGTAGACTTCCAGGGAAATCCCCTTGATAGCGGCTATGCCTCCATAAAAGACTTCCATATCCTTGATTTCCAGCAAAAGTTCCTGGCGGTCATTCATTGTAATCATCCTTACTGACAGGGGATTTACAATTGTTGTCTTCTAATCGTTTACCGTCCCGTCGTCTTCATCCCGCTTGATCGGCTTAGCTTGGTCGGACTGACAATCAAAATAAACATCTTCATCGTCGGTATCGCTGACCCCAAGATAGGCCGTAATGACATCCGGGTTGGACTGGACCTCCGCGGGAGTTCCTTCGGCGATTTTCTGACCGAAGTTTAGAACCGTCAGGTAATCGGTCAGGGACATGACCATATCCATGTCGTGTTCAATTAATAAGATGGTAATCCCCATGTTACGAATGGTGAGAATAGTATCGACCAGATGGAAAGTCTCATTTTCATTAAGACCGGCCGCCGGCTCATCCAGAATCATCATCTTCGGTTCCGCCGCCAAGGCTCTGGCCATTTCCACTTTGCGTTGAACACCGTAAGGCAGACTATTCGTCGAAAAAGCCGCGACGTCTTCCAGTTGAAAGAATTCTAAAAATTCTTTGACTTTCAGCCAATTTTCTTTTTCATCCCGCCTGGAGGCCGGAGTGGGATAAATGCCGTTCCACCACCCCTGTTTGCTTTTGAGGTGTCGACCACTCATTATATTTTCGGCGACACTCATCTGGCCGAAGAGGTGAATGTTCTGAAATGTCCGGACGATACCCAGACCGACGATATTGTGCGGCGCCAGCCCGGAAATCTCCTGACCTTGCCACAGGATGGAGCCTTCATCCGGCTTCCCCAATCCGGTGATGCAGTTGAAGACCGTTGTTTTACCGGCGCCGTTCGGGCCGATGATCCCGTAGATTTGGCCTTCCTCGACATTTAAATTAAATCGGTCGACGGCTACTAAACCGCCAAATCGTTTAGTTACATTCTTTAATTCTAGTATTCCCACTATTCCACCCTTTCGACAGATACTTGGGAAGCAAGCCGAATTTAGCGGGCCATAATCCCATTGGCCGTAAAACCATGGTGGCGATCATGGCAAAACCGAAGATGAAAAAACGCCAAGTGGAAAAGTCTCTAAAAATTTCAGGAAGAACGAACATAAGAAAACAACCCAGCAACACACCCGGAATGGAAGACCCGCCTACGATCACGATGGTAAGAAACAGCACGGAATTCATGACTTCAAA
>JADFXS010000076.1:7915-10466 GCA_015233515.1 Deltaproteobacteria bacterium
AGCAAATATTTTATAGGTTCTGAGATTGATACCAATGCTTTCCGCCGCGATATAGTCTTCCCGTAAATAGTGAAGGGCGCGTCCGGCCTTGCTGTTTTGCAAATTGTGCATGATCCCCAAAGTCAGGAGCAGGGCCGCGGCGGCTACTCCGTAAATGGCGGCCTGTGAATTGAAGGTCACCCCAAAAACCCGTAAATAATCGATACCGTATAATCCATTAGGGCCGCCGGTCATGTTGAAAAGGTCATTTTGGAGTATCTGAACAAAAACAATGTTAAACCCCACGGTGGCGACCAGCAGGTAATCACCGCGTAAATGCACGATAGGTCCGGCCAGCAGAAGCCCGAAGATAGCTGGAATAATAATGGCCAGCGGTAGGGTCGCTATAATCGGAACCTGGTAGCGGACATTGAGGATAGCGGTTGTATAGGCGCCTAGCCCGAAGAACATGGCGTGCCCCATGTTATAAATCCCGCCTTTACCCAAAATGATATCCTCGCTTAGAGAGACAACCGCGAAAATTAAAAAAGTCGCGGCGACCGTCAGCCAGCGGGAATCCAGCAGCGCCGGCGGCAGCAATAACACAATGAAAAACGCCAAATATGCGAAGCGACCGAGATTATTCATTAGACTTTCTCCGCAACGCGTTCGCCGAGAATCCCGGTGGGGCGAACAATCAGGATCCCAACCAACAAGAAATAAGTGAAAGCGTCAGCCCAAGTGCTGGAGACGTATCCGGAGATGAAGGCGGTGAACAAGCCCAGTAACATTCCGCCGAGCATGGCTCCAGGTAAATTGCCTATGCCTCCAAGAATCGCGGCGATGAATGCTTGCATGCCGTAATTCCAACCCATGTTGAAAAAAATGCTCCGGTAGAATACGCCTATAAATAAACCGCCCACGGCGCCTAACGATGAGCCGATGATAAAAATCATTAAAATAATCCGGTTGACATTTATTCCCATCAAGCGAGCCGCGTTCTGATTGATGGCGGCGGCCCGGATAGCCGCTCCCATCCGGGTCTTTTCTATGAAAAGGTAAAGACCGGCCAACAACCCGAACGAAAGGGCCATGATGACTATCTGAATAAGGCTGATAACCACGCCGCCCAGATTCCACGAAATCTGAGGAATCAACTCGGCCGGAAAAATTCTTAAATTTGGTCCCCAAGCCAGCATGATACCATTTTGAAGCACCAGGCTGGCGCCCAGGGCCGAGGCCACGGCGCTGATACGCGGCGCTTCCCGTAACGGCCGATAGGCTAAACGTTCCACCGTTACTCCGACCACGGAAATGGCCAGCATGGTTAAGACAAAAACCGCCGCCACTGCCGGGAGCGAGGTTGATTGCCCAAGCACTCCGGTAAATATGCTCAGACCGACGAAGGCGGCCATGGTCACCAAGTCGCCATGGGCGAAATTGATAAGCTTCAAGACACCGTATACCAGGGTATATCCCAAAGCAACCATGGAGATAATACTGCCGAGGGTTAAACCGTTAACCAATTGTTGTAAAAAAATCTCCATTCCTGCAATCCCGCTCCTTTCTTTTTTCATCCGTCCCGTTTATCCGCCCCGGGGCAGTCGTTAGATAGGTGGTTATAACGTGACGGTCCTCATGTTTCCAAGAAAATGAACCTCAAGGAGTCGGTTCTTGTTTCGATTGGAAAGGATGGAGCCGGAAATTCCCCAAAATCTCTCAACAGTCATCCAACTCACCGGATTTTCGATTATAAAATGTGAAAGTTCATAAGTTATCATCCAGTTATAATGTCGATCGAGAATCACGATGAGATGCTCCATATCTGATTTCCGGCTCCTGATTCAGCCTGTTAGACCTTCAGAGAATAAGTCTTACTTAGGATAGACAACGTCGCGCGTGCCGTCTTTATGCATAAGAAAGGTCAAGTCGCTGGTGCCGAATCGGTTACCTTTTTCGTCCAGGTTGATCGAGCCGGTCGTTCCGGGAAAATCTTTAATTTTGTGCAGAAAATCGGTGACTTTTTTCGCATCGGTCGAGCCGGTCTTGGTCATGGCGTGAAAAATTAAATTCAAAGCGTCGGCCTGATACAGGGTTATGATGTTGGGAACATTTTCATTAAACTTGGCCTGGTAATCCTTTTTGAAGTCCTTGGCCGCATCATTGGTAAGCATTTCCGGGGTAGGCACGTTGATGATGTAGCTTCCTTCACCCGCCGCTCCGGCCAGCTTGATAAAATCCGGGTTGTCCACTGATTCGCCGCCGATAAAATCCGCCTTGATATCCAGGGCCGCTTGCTGAGCTCTCAACACACCGCCGTCCGAATAGTAACCGGTAAAATAAATAACATCCGGATTCAGACCTTTAATGGTGGTCAGGACCGGTGTAAAGTTCTGAGCTCCGGATTTGATTTTTTCGCGGAGAACGACATTACCGCCGAGTTTTTTGACGTGTTTTTCGGTTGCATGAGCCCTATCATCCGAATAAATGGAATAATCGGAAAGAAGAACTAGTTTCTTGTATTTCTTAAAATTAACCATGTATTCGGCCGGAATCGCCGAGTGAGCTTCAT
>JADFXS010000077.1:0-9410 GCA_015233515.1 Deltaproteobacteria bacterium
TGAAGATGCCAAAAAAAACGGGGCAGACCTGTTACGGGGTCTGAAGTACGGGCAGGAAGGCTATTTCTGGGCCGATACCACGGAGGGAGTGAACGTGGTATTGCTCGGCAAACCGGTTGAAGGGAAAAGCCGTATCAACACCAAGGACGCCAAAGGGAAGGAAATCGTCAAGGAATTCATCAAAAACGGGACGCAATCGGGCGGTGGTTTCACTGATTATTATTTTGCCAAAAAAGATGGCAGCGTGGAGATGCCTAAACGGAGCTACACGCTCCTGTTTGCCCCTTTCGGCTGGGTGGTGGGCACCGGTAACTACGTGGACGATCTTGAGGCCTTGGTAAAAAAAGCCGACGATGAAAACCAGGAAAACCTCAAGCAGGAGATTTACTTGATAATCGGATGCACGCTGGCTTTGGTTATTCTGATCACCATCATTGCCATCCCCTTGACCCGTACTATTACCAAGCCCCTTCGCTTGGGCGTGGAGTTCGCGGCCGCCGTCCAAGCCGGCGATCTCTCGGGGCGGCTGAGAATGGCTTCCGGGGACGAGATCGGAGCCTTGGCCAATGCCATGGATAATATGGCCGATTCGCTGGACGCCAAGGCTAAGCTGGCCGGAGCCATCGCCGATGGCGATCTGACCCGCGAGGTTCATTTAGCTTCAAATAAGGATGTTCTTGGCCAGGCACTGGAAAAAATGGTTTTTAGTTTGAATGACGCTTTAGGCCAGGCCAATGAAGCGGTCGATCAGGCCGTCTCGGGTTCGACTCAAGTTTCCGATGCCTCCCAATCCCTGTCACAAGGAGCTTCGGAACAGGCCGCCGCCTTGGAACAAATCACCAGCTCCCTGACAGAAATCGCGTCGCAAACCAAGTCCAACGCGGAAAATGCTTCTCAGGCCAATCAGATAGCTTTGTCCGCCAAACAGGCCGCTGAAGGCGGTAACTCACAGATGGCGGAAATGAACGCGGCCATGAAAGCCATAAACGATTCAAGTAAAGAAATTGCCAAAATTATCAAGGCGATTGACGGTATAGCCTTTCAAACCAACCTGTTGGCCTTAAACGCCGCGGTGGAGGCGGCCAGGGCCGGTAAGCATGGTAAAGGTTTTGCCGTGGTGGCCCAGGAAGTCCGCAATCTCGCCGGCCGGAGCGCCAAAGCGGCCCAGGAAACGGCCGAATTGATCGAAACTTCGGTGTCCAAGGTGGAACATGGAGCCGATATTCTCTCCAAAACGGCGGATTCCCTGGTGAACATTGTGACCGAAGCCACCAAGGTGGCTGATTTGGTGGGAGAAATATCCGCCGCCTCCAACGAGCAGGCTCAAGGGTTGGCTCAGATTAATCAAGGACTCTCTCAAATAGAACAAGTCACTAATCGCAATACCGCCAACGCCGAACAGACCGCCTCGGCCGCCGAGGAATTATCCGGTCAAGCCATGCGTTTGCGAGAAATCTTCTCACAGTTCAAACTCAAAACCCAAGCTTCTTCGACGAGTACCGCTTCGCGGGGCTCTCGACATACCGGGCAACCGAAACAACTCGTGGCCACGTCTCGACCCCTTCCGGAAAGAGACGGCCACTCGGATAAACCACAACCGTTGCGTAAAGGAAAGCAAATCGCCGGACCGGAAGAAATAATTTCCCTGGACGATAAAGACTTCGGAAAGTTTTAAAATTCGAACCAAAAGCGGTGGACTTTAGAACACGTTGCCACCGCTTTGGATAAAGGGGAGACCGAACCGTACGATCCGGTGAGCATCTGATCCTAAATCCGGATTCAATACATCGAAAGATCCGGACAAACGACAAGTAGAGATGGGAGTTACTATGATCAAAAACATCGGGTTCATCGGGTTGGGCATCATGGGGTTGCCCATGGCTGGTCATCTTCTGAAGGCCGGGTACCACGTATTTGCATATGATGTCGTCAACGAGTCGATGGACAAGGCTGTGGCTCAAGGCGCCGTGAAAGTGTCTTCGCCCGGGGAAGCCGCCCGGTCGTCCGACGTTATCATTACCATGCTTCCGAGCTCAGCCGTTGTCGAAAAAGTTCTTCTTGGCGAGAACGGCGTACTGGAATCCATGAAAAAAGACGCCGTTCAGATCGACATGAGCACCACTTCCATTATAACCACGAAAAGAATCGCCGCGGCTTTTGAGAAAGCCGGTGTTTTCATGCTTGATGCACCGGTCAGCGGGGGCGATGTGGGCGCCATCGAAGCGACGTTGTCCATTATGGTCGGCGGTCCGGAAGAGGCTTTCCAAAAAGTTCTGCCGGTCTTGCAAAAAATGGGACGTAACATCACTCACATCGGCGGCGCGGGGACGGGACAGATCGCCAAGGCCTGCAACCAGGTGGTGGTGGCCATCACTATCGAAGCTGTCGGCGAAGCTTTGGTTTTCGCCAAAAAAAGCGGCGCCGACCCGGCCAAGATCAGAAGCGCCATGCTGGGTGGATTCGCCCAAAGCCGCATTCTGGAATTACATGGCCAACGCATGATCGATCGTAATTTCGTTCCCGGCGGTAAAGTGGGCCTGCATAAAAAAGATATCGATATCGTACTGGAAGTGGCCAAGGAAGTGGGCGTGTACATGCCCGGGGCGGCGATGGTCGGTCAGATGTGGAATTCTCTGGCAGCCATGGGGGGGCTGGACTGGGATCATGCTTCCTTGGTTCGAATCATCGAAATTCTTTCTCAGACCGAGATATAATCTTACGGCGAGCGTGGGAATTTTCCGTCGGCGTACCGGCCGGCTCGAAGCGATATGCGATCGAACCGTTAAGCGCTGTTTTACAGGTCGTGCGGAAACGAAACCACTTGAAAGAGGTATGTCATGGAATTTTCACAAAAAAGCAAGAAAATCCGCGAGGATTGGATTCAGATTGACGCGCTTTGGTGTGGCACGGGCTGGGATGAACGTGATTTGTCCGCGCCGCAGATACTGATCGAGGATGCTTTCGGCGACAGCCATCCGGGCAGCGTGCATTTAGATGAACTGAGTGAGGAAGTGAAGATCGGCGTGTACCAGGAGGGCGGTCGGCCGGCGAACTTCCACGGCACGGATATTTGTGACGGCTGGGCCATGCTGTTCGAAGGTATGAACTACATATTGCCGGCCAGGGAAGTTTATTGCGACCTGTTCGAAGCCCACGGCCGAGTGATTCCCTGGGATGGCGTGGTGGCTGTTTCCAGTTGCGATAAGGTCATTCCGGCTCACCTCATGGCCTTGTTGAGATTGAATATTCCCGGATTGCACATCCCCGGCGGCAGCAACCGTATTGCTCCTCGGATGAGCCACAGCGTCTTTTCCGGCCCGGACGCCGAAAAAATGCGCAAGGGGGAAGATGTCTCAAAATCCATGCGGAATTTCCGGCTGAGCGGGTGTCCCGGCACCGGCGGCGCCTGTCAATTCATGGGAACCGCCAGCACCATGCAGTGTATGTCCGAAGCCCTGGGTATGACCTTGCCGGGTGCGGCCCTGGCTCCGGTCAGCATGCAGGATATCCGGCGAAAAGCCCGGTTGGCCGGACGACAAGTCCTGGCCCTGGTGAAGGCGGGAATAAAGCCTTCGGATATCCTGACCATGGCGGCCTTTGAAAACGCCATAAAAGTTCATGCGGCGATTTCCGGATCCACCAACGCTCTGATCCATCTACCGGCGATTGCCAATGAAGGCGGGATGGTTGTGGACGCGGAAATGTTTGATGCGGCCAACAGCCGTATTCCACTCCTAATGGATATCAAGCCTTCCGGCAAGTACTTGAGCGAACTGGTCTGGTATGCCGGCGGTATCCCCCGGGTCCAGTGGGAATTACGGGACGTGCTGGATCTGAATGTGATGACGGCAACGGGCAAATCTCTCGGTCAGAACCTGGAAGACCTGTGGAAAGACGGCTTTTTCGAGCGGGGCGCGGGGTATTTGGCCAATTATCATCTCCAGCCCGAGGACGTCATCCGCCCATTCGGTTCGGCCAAGGGCACTGGTTCCATCGCCGTCTTGAAAGGTAATTTGGCGCCGGAGGGTTCGGTGGTCAAGTTTTCAGCCGTGCCCAAGGATATGTTGGTCCATGAAGGGCCGGCTCAAGTCTTCAACCGGGAAGAGGAAGCCCTGGCGGCCTGCCTGAATGGAATAATCAAGCCGGAGAGCGTGGTCGTCATCCGCTATGAGGGACCACGGGGGAGCGGTATGCCGGAAATGCTGGCCACTACCGAGACCCTAGTCAGTATCCAGGAATTGAGCCGGGTCGCCTTGGTTACGGACGGTCGATTCAGCGGGGCCACCAGCGGACCATGTATCGGTCACGTATCTCCGGAAGCGCGGGCCGGCGGACCGATCGCTTTGGTGGAAAACGATGATCTGATCAGAATCGATATCCCAGCCCGCCGACTGGAAGTAGTCGGATGCCAAGGAAAACGTTTGCCGAGCGAGGAAGTGGAGCGAATTTTGGCGGAACGACGCGATAATTGGAAACCGCCCGAGCAGAAACATCCCAAGGGACTGCTGAGGCGCTATTCCCGACATGCCGTTTCCGCCATGAGAGGGGCCTTTTTAGAGGAGTAAATCAATATTTTTCCTATAGGACGTGCGCGGTTATCCTGACCGGTCAAGAGGCCGAAAGGCAAGGAACTAAAACCTCGGAAACTGATCGATGATGTTATCAACCACCTAAATAGGAGAAACCAAATGAGTGATCAAGTCGTTAAGTATGATGAACGTGGAGTGATGGACGGCGGCACCATGGGACTTCCCCGTGAAATGAACCGCGATATCTGGTTACATGAGGTCTTCCCCGAGTGGGGCACTTTTCTGAACACGGAAATCGACCAATATCAAGTAAAACCGGGAACTGGGGCCTTATGGTACTTCGGCGCCATGTCTTGCTGCATCAAAAGCCAGGCAGGAGCGGTGTTTCTGATCGACAACTACGCCGGGCCAAGCATTTTTACGGATTATTCTTACTGCGGTGTCTGCCGGACCAGCGGCGCGGATAAACTCTGGTGGATGCGTATCCATCCCATGATGATCGATCCTTGGAAATTCAAACGGATCGATGCCGTCTGCGTCACCCACCATCATCAGGACCATATGGATTTCTACACTATCAGCGCGGCCTTACAGACCACCAACTGTAAATTTATCGCTCCGCCGGAAGCCGCTCGAAGGATGAAGAAAAACATGGGCGTTCCCGATGATCGGCTTATCATCGCCGAGGTGGGTAAAAGCGTCCAGATCGAAGACATGAAGATAGATTTCGCGCCGAACTATGACATTATCGCCACCAAAACCGGCTTTACCACCCCGCCGCCTTTTTCGGAAGTGGCCGTGGCCTACATCTTCAATACCGAAGGCGGCAATATCGCCTTCCTAGGCGATTCTCTTTACGACAACGGCTATAAAATGGTCGGAGAAAAGTACAAGATCGATGTTGTCTCCATGGCCATGGGTAACAACGCTCCCGGTTACACGGACAAGATGTCTCCCTGGGACCTCTGGCGGGTGGCCGAAGCCTTGAACGTAAAAGTTATACTACCCATGCACCATGACAACTGGGCTAACTGCTATGAAGACCCGAAGTATTTGGTGGATATCGTGGCCGCGAAAAACAAGGAGTCTCGTCACCCGAAGATGAAGGTGGTCAGCCTCCTGCCCGGGGCCCGGTACATACATCCCGATGATGAAGATATCGGAGTTTACCGCTATACCGATAACCGTGAACGCGCAAACTGGTGCAACAGTCTGGAATATGGGCCGAGCGTCAAAAGATGATTTAAAGCCGGCTCGTTAAATAGCGGGTTTTAGGTTAGGCCGGTGAAGCGCAGTCGCGCCCACCGGCCTGTTCATTTGAAGTGCCCTACCCTGCGCGTCCTGGCTGGTTATGGCGCCAAGAAACCACCGCATACTGTCATTTGAAGTGCCAGACCCGCCGTGCCTTGGCTGGTTATGGCCCCAAGAAACCACCGCATACTGTCATTTCGAAGCGAAGCGGGAAATCTCCGTTGTTTTCAAGGAAAGCCTTTTGGAATTAGAGATTTCTCTTCGCGGCTTGCGCCGCTCATCGAAATGACACCTTACGCTCCATCCGGGGGGCAAGTTACAATAATCTGAAACGGCCTTGAGGTGTTTTTAGGAGATGCAGGCTCGCTAACCTCGCGGCTCGCTCCGGAAATCTTCAATGGCGTCAGATATTCTTCACTCGCTGCGGGCTTCCCGATGAGCGGATGAGAAAGCGATAAACATCACCGCGTCCCGGTCGCCGATATTGGTGGCGTAATGAAAGAAATCCGGTTCCACGGTCATGGTGTCGCCCGGATACATTTTCACCGGCTCTCCGCCTTCCATGACATGCTCGACCAGCCCTTCCACCACCACCAGAATTTCCGAGCAGTTGGGGTGCATGTGTCTTGGGTTCTGACGGCCAGGCTTGATTACGCATTTCCCGATCGTCATATCCTTGGAATTTTTCAAGGCGGCGCTGGCGAACCAGGTGAGTTCCCCCCAGTCCGCCTTGACAACTTCGTTCTCGGCCACGGGATGATAAATGGTCTTGGGCATGTTATTCTCCCTGTGATTCATTTTCGGGTCAGTGGTTCAATGTCCGTCCTGACCCATAGTATTATAAGATCAGAGGTATAATATCATAGCCGAAGCCGGCCGAGGCAAGGTCTTCGAGTCATTTTATTAATATTTACCTCAAAGCTGCCGCGAGGCGATAAGGGCTTGCCTTGTCGATCTCAGCTTATTTTACTTTCAGTCAATTCGGCCCCGGTTTTTTCCGTTTGCCAAGACGCCTTCGGTTTCGACATCCACTGGGCCATCGGTCGGAATACGGCATATTTACTCGTTAATTGTTTAATCAGGCATTCTTCTTTGTGGCGGACCGCGGCTTCGGTTGAAAAAAGCTTACTCATGAGGGTGATCAAAGCTCCAAGAAGGACGTATCCAAGAAAAACCTGCAAACCCACAAAGAAATACCCGGTAATCGACTCAGGATTGGCGTGCAGACCTCCAAAACCCAAGGTGGTCATGGTCACGATGGAAAAATAGAGCGTTTTAAAGGAAATAGTCAAAGCATCTAATGATATCGCCTTGTTGGCAATTTTATCGGTATATGGATTACCGATCGAATCGCCCAAAAGCAAATATATATTGGCAAAAATAACGGTAAAATCCAAAAATGCCAACATGAGTCTTAATTGCGAAGCCCCATAATCGTTTAATATCCAGAATGGATGAATCAGCCATTTGAAAAATTTGTGATTTTCATACCAATGCCGCCAAAAAATGCGCCTGATATTGTATTTCAGTAGAGTTTTGAGTTGAGGATCAATACGCGCGGAATCCAAACCCACGCCGCTGAAATCGGTTTCTTTGTCAATTATGCAATCCGTTATCAACGTTAAGCCATCGACTTTAGCCAGAAACAGGTTGGAACTGCTTAGATTGGCATTGCTAAGATCGGCTCCGGCCAGATCGGCCTTGGAAAGAACCGCACCGGTGAGATCGGCTTTCATAAGCAGTGCGTGGGTAAGATCGGCCTTGACAAGAATTGCGCCGCTAAGGTCGGCCTGGATAAGATTGGCCTCGGACAGCTTGACTGAGAGAAGCTTGGCTCCGGACAGTTTGGTCCCCGCCAGCTTGGCCTCGGACAGATCGGCCTCGGACAGATCGGCTTCGGACAGATCGGCTTCGGATAGATTGGCCGAGAGAAGTTTGGCCCCGGAAAGTTTAGCTCCGGACAGCTTGGCTTTATAAAGTTTGGCCCCGGACAGATCGGCTTCGGAAAAGTCGGCTTCGGACAGATTGGCTCGGTAAAGTTTGGCCTCGGCCAGATTGGCTTCGGCCAGATTGGCCCTGGACAGGTCGGCTGCGGCCAGATCGGCTCCGGAAAGCTTAACTCCGGCCAGATTGGCTTCGGACAGATCAGCCTTGGCCAGATTGGCTTCGGACAGATCGGCTATGTGAAGATCGGCCCCGAAAAGCTTGGCTTCGGTCAGATTGGCCCTGGACAGATTGGCCGAAAGAAGCTTGGCTCCGGCCAGATCGGCGCCGACAAGATGGGCCCCGAAAAGCTTGGCTCCGTTCAGATTGGCTTCGGACAGATCAGCCTTGGACAGATCGGCCCCGGAAAGATTAACCTCGGCCAGATTGGCCTCGGCCAGCTTGGCTCCGGACAGATCGGCCCTGGTAAGATCAGCGCCGGCCAGGTTGGCCCCGGCCAGATTGGCTTTGGCCAGCTTGGCTCTGGAAAGGTTGCTTTCGGAAAGCCTGGCCACGGACAGATCGGCCCCGGTCAGATTGGCCCCGGCCAGATCGGCTAGATGAAGATCGGCCCCGGTCAGATTGACCCCGGCCAGATCGGCCTTGGAAAGATCGACGCCACGCAGGTTTTTCCTGGATAAATCTCTTTTGAGGCCATCATCCGAAAAACTTAAATCCCGGCTGTTCAGATCCCCTTGCCGGCCTTTTTGTCCGTTACTATCCAACCACCTCGCGTGTTCCTTAAGGATGTCATCCAACTCCTTGTCCGTAACATGTGTGATGTTCCGCCCATCAGCCATATCCTGCTCCTTGATCCATAGCCGTTGTCTTTTCGAGCCTAGCCCACGATAAACGAACACATGCAAAACTCAAGCTAAAATCATCCCCCCGGATTTGACGGGGCCAAAGGATTGGCATTGCCCCAATGCTATTTCAGCAATCGGCTAGACGATCGCTTCCGCGATCCTTGACAGGATTTATAATCAATCGCCTGAGAAAGACTAAGGTGATGGGCGAACCGGGATCTTTGGCACGGAGCTTACTACACCCGATAGCCACGACGTTTCCGCCACGGAGAAGGTCGCGATGAGGACACAACCTCCAGGCTATTCATATTTTTTTTGGAGTTTTTTTCAACGAAATCGAAGAGAAATTGCCGACAGACCGCCAATGACCTTTTAACTAACAACAGAATCAGGAAACAGGGTATAATCAACCAATAAAAGCAAAAGACGGCGGATCATGAACGCCGATTATCTCGTCTCTCTTTTTGCGCAGGGATGACTTTTAACTTGTATTGGCTTCAAACATTTTTTCCAAACTCAACCGTGATCTCCATGTATTTTTTCAACAATACAACCACAATAGGAGGGCAATATGACTAAAAAATCTTTTAGGCTTCCAATTCTGCTCCTGAGCCTGTTTTTTCTGGCCGCCTTATTCTCTCTGGCCGCGGCCCAGACCAAAACAGATGAGCACTCCCAACACGTCGCTGCCGGCGCTCAAGCCTCCCCACCGGATCAACCAGGGGACGCGGCGCCGTCTCCCATGATGATGGGCATGATGCAGATGATAAAGTTCCACGGTCTGCCCAAGGAAAAAGGCGACGCCATTCAAAAGATCGTCAAGGAATACGAGGATAAATTT
>JADFXS010000077.1:9438-10452 GCA_015233515.1 Deltaproteobacteria bacterium
GCCGTCCTGGCCCAGAGCCAGCCCGACCTCGATAAGGCCAAGGCCGCCGACCGGGAGATCGCCGCGGTGCTGACCCAGGCCATGGACCTTTACATTGAATTGCGGATCAGAATCATCAAGGAGACCGGCGTCCGCCTGCCCGTGGTCCCAACCCCGTTGCGGACCTTGCTCGGCCCCAGCCCGATGGAAGGCCGGGAAGGCATGAAAATGGACATGATGGACAAAGGCATGATGGATAAATGTAGAGGCATGATGGATAAGGGCATGATGGAAATGATGAACCCCAAAGGCATGAAGAGCATGGACATGAATAAGGACAAGAGCAAGGACAAGGACAAATCAAGCAGCATCGAACAATCCGCCAAAACGACGACTTATCTTTTGAACCTCAAAATCGGCGCGGTTGAGAAAATGCTGACTATGCAAGAAGCCAAAACCGTCAAAGAAGGTGAGGTTATGACCGGCGGTGAAATGACCATGTATATGCCCGGTATGCCATTTACGCACCATTTGGAACTGGAGGTAAGAGTCCTCACATGCGACAACGTCGTCACGTAACAAACATTAACGATTAAAGTTACGAATAATGCCACGAAACAAGCCGCAAACGTCCCCATCGCCACTATGTATGGACTCGATGAAGGGGTGGCCGATACACACTACGGAAACAATGTGTCATTACCTCCAGGGGCATATACAATTACCGTGACCGTCGGCGCCGAGTCGGCCGCCTTCAACGTGACGATTCCATCTTTCTAAAAAAAACGTCTTATGCGGAACTGGTCGCTGCTGAAGGATTCGTGGTGATGCGTACCAACAGGAGACCTCGTGTATGCTTTCCTGCCCGCGCGCGACGCCGCGACGAAACACCAAGAAATGCGGCAAATATGAAAAACACCGCGGCAGCATTGTTTTTGAGGTAATACGCCCCTCATTTTCAGCTCAATAAACGCGGTAGACTAAAAGAATCAATGATATTCCACCAGCACACAAAACCGAAAGGAGCTTTTAGAT
>JADFXS010000078.1 GCA_015233515.1 Deltaproteobacteria bacterium
CAGAAAAAAGGAAAAATTATCAATATCGGTTCCATCGCCGGGCTGATGGCCCATACCATGAGATCCATGCCTTACGCGGCCAGCAAAGCTGGTGTTCACCAGGTTACCCGGACGTTTGCCGCCGAGTTGGCCGAACACGGAGTTAATGTCAATTCCATCGCGCCGACCTGGGTCAACACACCCATGGTCCAAGGGAAAGATCCCAGCTACTATGAAAACATCTACAAGATGACGCCCTTTGGTCGAATGTTAGAACCGATTGAATTGGTCGGCGCCGCTATTTTTCTGGCTTCCGACGCATCCAGTTTTGTCACGGGTCAGGTTATCAATGTTGACGGCGGCTGGTCCTGTTCCAAAGCCCTGACGTGAGTTTTTTTAGAAATTGATTGAAATTCGATAGCCTGGCTTTTATGATTGAGGATATATGCCCTGAAGCCTGTCACCGATCCACTTGAGTCTAAAGGAGAGGAAGATGAGATTCCGTAATAAGGTGGTTGTAGTCACGGGAGCATCCTCTGGTATCGGCGCCGCCACGGCTCACGCTTTTGCCAAGGAAGGAGCAATCTTGGCTATAACCGGCCGGGATCGAATTCGGACTCAAGAAATCGGTGACAAACTAAAAGCCGCTTACGTCGGAGTGGGCGACATTTCCATATCTGAATATTGCACTGATTTTATAAAAAAAGCTGTAGAGGTCTGCGGCAAGATCGACGTGCTGGTCAATTGCGCCGGAAAAATTATTCGTCAGGATACAATAAGCACGACAGATGAACAGTGGCTGGACATCATGGCGATAAATATCAACGCGGTTTTTTTTATGAGTCGTGAAGCGTTGAAAGTCATGAAGGAACACCGGCAAGGGGCGATTGTCAATGTTTCATCGATCGCCGGGCTTGTCGGCGGTAAAGGGCTTACGGCTTATTGCACCAGTAAAGGGGCCATTATTCAGATGACCCAATCCATGGCCTTGGACTATGCCACGGATGGAATACGGATCAACGCCATATGTCCGGGTGAAACCGACACGCCGATGTTGTTTTCGGGACATGCTAAACGGCCCACGCGACAAGAATTGGAGGAAATGAAAATTCCGTCTATTCCGATGAAACGTCTAGCCCGGCCGGAGGAAATCGCGCGAGCCGTTTTATTCCTTGCTTCCGACGACGCCAGTTATATCACCGGAACATTTCTCACGGTGGACGGTGGTTCTACCGCCCAATGAAAGGATTGTTTACCCGAGGCAAAAGCAATTGCTAAATTTTAAGCAAGATGCCTGTATTCAAACCGGATCGCGTTCACAAGATTGAACATGCGGGCCGGAACATGGCTCGTGCTTTTTCTCGACGTAAATATTTAGTTCAATATATCAGCAAGGGAACTTAAAACCTCGACCGGTTGCGGCCAGACCAAATCCGAATCAGCGAGGGAATACTTTTTCGCTTGCAAAATAGCAACTTTTGGGCCGCGCGGCGCCCAATGGCACGGATTGGTCGGTCCGAATAAAGCCAAGGTGGGCCGACCCATGCCGGCGGCCAGATGGGTCAGGCCGGAATCGTGACCGATATAAGCTTGACTCAGGCTGATCAAGCCGGCCGCTTGCCGGAGGGTTGGATTTCGGGCCATGACCAATCCGGAACCAGGCTTCCCGGTTGGAGCTTTGGCCAATGATTCCGCTAAATAATCATCGGCCGGACCAAGAAGAAACAGCGGTTTCAGCTTTAGATCTTCTTCGATCATGCCGGCTAAAGCCAGCCAGCGGTTGAGGGGCCAGTTTTTTTGAGGGGAAGAACTGCCGGGATGGAGAATGATCACCGGTGTTTGAGATGGAACATTTTCCATGACAAAATCTCTCGCCGCGGACACTCCGGTTGAAGGCGGTTGGATCAAAACCGGATATGGTAATGGTTTAATGCCGGTAACCTGAAATAGGTGATCAACCAGATGTTGGGGATGGTCTTCCGGTGGTCGGGAAGGGGCCACCACGACGGGATCCAAGCCCAAAAACCTCAGACCGGCCGCGGCCGGATCGTCTTTTCTCCGAGCCAAAACCACGCCGATTTGATGGGACAGCACTATTTTTTTCAATTGCGGGGAAACTTGCGGAGTGTCCAGATATAATCCGGCCCAATCGGCCTGGTCATGGTTGTATATGCCCGCCACAAAAGGTTGATCTTTCAAAAGCGTCAGGACCGGCCCTTGGCCTATCAAGCTAATGGCTTCCAAACCAAAATGAGCGGGCAAGGCGGCTAAGAAAGGCCAGATCATGAGAACATCGCCCAAGGCTCCGCGGGCCAGAACCAGAACTTTGGATCGATGGATTTGGTGGTTCTCGGGCATCATTTCAATATCCATACGAAAACGCCGACCAGGCTTCGGCGAGGTCGGCGTTTTGGACCTGATAAATCTATACGGCTAGTTAGTTTGTCTGACCGCTTTTACCGCGTGCATGGAGAACGAGCCGGACGCCGCGGGCACTTTCACGTTAAAGTCCATGGAACTGGAAAAGACCGATTTGTAAAACCATGCGAAAGCATAACCTGTTACCCCGGATGTATCAGTGGGCGTCTGATCGCCGGTCCACAACCCCATACCTTCTTCCGGCATTTTGAGCGTCACTCTGGTATTGTTGATGACACTGAGATATAAAAAGGCCAGTTCCTCGATGGTGGGCAAACGCCAGTTGAGATAGCCGCCGAGTTGTTTTCGGTTGTTTTCTTCGGCATATTGATGGGCAAAGCCGGGTAAGTTGGTGGCCGAGTAATCCTTTTGCCACATCAACCCGGTAGCCCGGTCGGTGACAGTTCCATTGCCGTTGTCAATGAATTGATCCTTGGCCATTTGCGGGTGGTCTTTGGCGAACTTTTGATAGATATCCCTGACTTTTCGTTCGACTTGCTGGACGTTGAATTGGTCGTTATAGGCTTTGGGAAAATTACGTAAAGCAACTACCGGTGGACCGAGAGGTTCCTGGGAAGCAGCTGCCGCCGCGGCCACCGTTTGGGGTTTGGTAAGCTGCTCCTGGGTTAAGTCCGTCAGCGGTACTCCTTGAGGCGCCTGGCCGATTGGCTGTTGGCCCGTAGGTTGTCCGGCCTGGCCCTGAGTCTGCATTTGTTTCTTTTGCTCGGCTAATTGACGCTTTTCTTGTTCCAGTTTAGCTTTGTCCTCCTCCAGTTTTTTCTTTTCCCCGTCCAGTTGTTTTTGCTGCGATGCGGGATCCTGGGAGGAGCTATCGGACTGCTTTGAACTACTCAACGCCGAGGAGACCGCGCCGACCACGGCGCCGGCCACGGCGCCGGCGGCCGCGGCTACGGCGGTTCCGGCCGCCTGAATAGAACTGTTCGCCGCCGTGCTCCCAGCAGCTCCGACTGTTCCGGTAGCTGTTCCAGCGGCTGGTCCGACAGGTTGCGCCGGCGCCTCCGGGCTGGTGGGCTTGACTAATTTTTCAGCGGAATCCATGGGCGCTAAAGGTTTGCTCGTGGACTGGCCGGCGGGAGACAGATCAGGCATCATGGCATCCTTGGGCAATAACCCTTGAGCCATTTCCTTGAACACATCGGCCGTCAGGGCGGTCGGCGATGTTGGTGGCTTGCCGGCTAATACATTGGTATATTTGCCTGATTCTAATAGCATTTTTCTGAGCTTATCCAAGGTGGACGCTACATCCACGGCGTTTTTCAGCGCCGCGGTCCTGGTTTCGGTTTTAGTCTTGACCCATACCAGAAAATCCGTCCCTCGAACTCCAATAACCGCAGTTGGGGTGATCACGTCGAATTTGTTTCTGCTTGCTCCGACCGTATCGTTGACCAAGCATTTGACCTTGCCCCATAAAATGCTGATAAGACCGGTCCGTTGCTGTTTGGAAGGGTCAAAAACAAATTCGTCAATGGTCAGACTGGTGTCGGTCGCCACACTGACGATGCTTTGATCCTTGAACAGCAGCCGGACCTGCCCGCTGGGTTGAGTTTTAACATTATCATATAAGTATATCGGCATACCCGCTTGGAGGGTGATCGTCTTGGGATCGCCTTTATGAGTGATCGTGGCCGAACCGACTACTTCTTCCACAGTCCCGACCTGAGTTAAGCCAGGCGTCAGAGCAGCCGCGGGGCTCGACATCGCCAGCGCCAACAACAAGGCCAAACAAACCGATATCATCTTACGGTTGATGAACTGATTCTGTCGCATACCACAGCCCTCACAGAAAAATAAAAAATTTCCGCACATTAATTATTTGTACTACTGTCTGTTCGAGGTGTCAAGGTGCGGGTTGGTCGGAAATGAAGGTGTCGAGGATTTTATTGTGAATAAATTGTTATTACGATTAGTTATAACATTATTTCCCTTGGTCTCCAGGGAAGATGATGGAAGGTCCGGAGGGCCAAATTATATAGACGTCAAAGAAACTTCGCCCCCCTAATTCACCACTTTCGGGCGTCGAGGCGCGTAACTCCTGGCTGCAACGCTCGTTTCCCAATTTTGGCTCCTCGGCGTATGGTGAATACGCCTGCGGGCCAAAATCGGTCCAACTTCGCGTTTCGCCTAGGATTTACGCGCCCTATACGCGATTTGATGGTGGATTTGGGGTCCTCACGCCTAGGGGCGAAGGCGGCCGTAAGGCTGGATTCATTCGTCCGATTAGATCAAAGACCGCCTCAGGCCGCCTCCCATAGGCATTATTATGTCTTTCAGCCGACTTTAAAGAAAGACTCGGCCTTGGCTTTACACACCGGACAATTATCCGGTGGACGCTCCTCGCAAGTGTAACCGCACAGCGGGCAGACGTAATAATCCACATCCTTCGAATTGGTCAAGGTGTCCAGAGCCTTTTGGAACAAAGCCGCGTGGATTTTCTCCACTTCGTTGGCGTAATTGAAAGAGCGTTCAGCTTTTTTGTTGCCTTCGGTTTTGGCTTCTTCAATCATGGCCGGATACATTTTAGTGAATTCGTGGGTCTCGCCCGCAATGGCTTCCTTGAGGTTGTCTATTGTCGCGCCGATACCTTCCAGAACCTTTAAATGGGCATGGGCGTGGACAGTTTCAGCTTCGGCGGCGGCCCGGAAAAGCTTGGCGACTCCCGGGTAACCCTCTTTTTCCGCTTGCTTAGCAAAAGCCAGGTATTTTCGGTTGGCTTGCGATTCGCCGGCAAAGGCCTCTTTTAGATTCTGCTCTGTCTTTGACATAATCTCCTCCTTCATTTTCGGATTTTATTCAAATAGTCTTTCATCAGGAAATACATAGTGAACCCGCCGCTCAAACTGCTGGATTTGAAACCGTTTTGGCGCAATATCCTATGGGCGACGTAAGCCCGCATCCCAACGGCGCAATAAACAATATACTCTTTGTCGCGGTTAAGTTCCGCCAGTCGAGTCCGCAATTGTCCAAGTGGAATATTCAAGGCCCCTTCAATGACGCCTATGCGCTGTAATTCAATTGGTTCGCGGACGTCGAGAAAGACAACCCGATCGGGGTTCAGGTCGTTCAGCTCCGACCAATCCAGGCTGCTCAAGTCGTCCCGCAACTTGTTGGCGGCTACGAAGCCGGCGATATTGACCGGGTCTTTCGCGGAAGAATAAGGTGGGGCATAGGCAAGTTCCAGTTCTTCCAAGTCGAAGACGGTTAAACCGCCGCGAATAGCCGTGGCCAGAATGTCTATTCGTTTATCCACTCCAGGCCCACCGACTATCTGAGCCCCGTATAGTTTGCCGGTTCCGGGGGCATAGATTAGTTTGATGCCCATGGTTACGCCTCCCGGGTAATAATCGGCATGGGAGGCGGAAAAAGTATGGCTGGTAGTAAAGGCCACATTATTTTTTTTCAGGATTTTTCCACCGGCGCCCGTGGCGGCTACGGTGAGATCGAAGACTTTAACCACCGCCGACCCGGTGGTTCCTTTGAAAATAACTCGTCGGCCCGAGGCGTTGTCCGCGGCTATCCGTCCCTGTTTGTTTGCCGGGCCGGCCAGAGCGGTCATGGTCGGCCATCCGAAAAGATAATCCCTGATTTCGGCGGCGTCACCGATGGCGAAGATATCCGGATCGGAAGTTCTTAAGGTCGCGTCGACTTTAATCCCGCCCCGTTCGCCCAGTTCCAAGCCGGCATCCTTAGCCAGTTTGTTTTCGGGTCGAATACCGATGGCCAGGATCGCAAAATCGCATTCCAGGTCACGATCCTGGCTGGTGGAGACTAGCAAGCGGTCGCCTCGATCGGAAAAAGCCTTGACGCCGTTGCTTAACTCCAGATTGGCCCCTTTTTGAATCAGGTGACGATGGACCATGGCCGCCATTTCGTAATCCAAAGGCGCCATGACCTGATCGAGCATTTCCACGATCGTGGTTTTAACGCCGCGCAGGACCAAGTTTTCGGCCATCTCGAGGCCGATGAATCCCCCGCCGATTACTACCGCGGATTCAGGTTTTCCGGATTCCACATAAGCCTTGATCCGGTCCGCGTCCGGGATAGTGCGCAATTGGAAAATCCGATCAGGGTTCATTCCCGGGATAGGGGGACGGATCGGTTCAGCTCCGGGTGACAGGATCAGTTTGTCATAAGATTCGTAATAGGTTTCACCGGTCGTCAGGTTTTTGACCTGCACGCGCTTGGTTTCCCGGTCAATAGCAGTGACTTCCGACGATGTCCGCACATCGATATTGTACCGGTCGCGCAAAACCTTAGGCGTCGTGACCAAAAGGGCATTACGATTATTTATTACCCCACCGATATAGTATGGTAGGCCGCAATTGGCAAAAGAGACATACTGGCCTCGTTCGAAGAGCAAAATAATCGCTGATTCATCAATACGTCGCGCTCTGGCCGCGGCCGTCGCCCCTCCGGCCACGCCGCCCACGATAATTATTTTGGTAGCCATAGCTATTGGACCCCCCCACAATAAATCAAAACTTACCACCTATTGGTTGACTATGTTTTGGAATTATACCCTGAATCATGCCAATAGGAAACCCTGGGTTGGCCAGGGCAAATTCATATGAAAGTTGAAGCGGCAAAAAAGGAAGGGCGGGCCGAACCTCGTTGAGATACGACTGCGTCAATATCGGGAATACACCGCGGCAAGAACACCAACCGGCCGATTCGCCGTCATTCCCGGGCAAGCCGGAATCCAGGAGATTGCTCCCTTCGGCCCTAGGCCTGGATCAATGGCGGTCGGCTTTCATTATCTCCAGAAAACCTTCGACTCGGACCATCAGTTGCCCGATATCATTTTCGGAATAGTCGGTTCTGATCTGCAGATATGGTTTTTTCCATTCCTGGTGGGCTTTCTCACGGATCAGGAACGCCTCGGTGTCGTATAGTTGGCAATTTTCCCAAGTCAAATCAATGATTCCATCCACATGATAATCTTTGACAATGTCGCCGATCAAGACCGATCGACGATCATTAGGCGTCATGCAGGGACATGGGATAAGCAGATATTTTTCAGCCAGGGCCAGCATTGGTTCTTTATTTTCCGCGACCAACGGCAAGAGTGGTTTCAAGCCGCCGCAGTTTTCCATGGCTACGACAATGCCCCCGCACTTTTCTATAATGTCCAGTATTTTTCGGTTGGTGGTCGGACAACCGCTTAAAAGGATGCGAGGTTTATTGGCTAGACTTTTCTTGAAGGAATCGTCCGCAAACCTGGTTTTTGCGACTTCAATAGCGGATTTCATGTCGCTGACCCGTTTTTCAATATTACATTCAAAGGTATTCATGAAAGTGATGTTGAAAATTTCCTTGCCCGAAAGCATAGGGGATTGATTCGTGTTCAAACTGTAAACGGCGAGGATGGTTTGGCGTAACCGGTTGTAAAGGGATATTTGATCCGCCAATTTTTCCGGAGTGATACTGTTTCCGGACAGATTTTCCAACAATTGTTTTGTCTTATGAAACTCGGTCAACCAGTAATTCAGTCCGTTATCGTCCACGGTTTGCGGTAAGGACAAGACGAAAATAGGCTTCAAGCGCTTGATCAACTCGAACATTTTCTTTTTTCCATCACAGGTCGTGTCGGCGATTATCAGATCGACTTCATGGAAATAAGGGCAAGTATCAGTCAAGGCGAAACCATAAGACGATTTTATCAATGGGCAAATGTTCCTAGGTAGATGAGCCTCGGCCTGAGGTATGGGACGTTGCGCTCCGGCACAAAGAGAAACGGCCACTGCTCCGGCCGCGGCTATTATTTCCTTGGGCGTGAACGCGCAATAAGTCCCGATGATCGGCCGTCCCTGACTCTTTAATTCAATCCCTTCCAAAAATTGTTCGTTTTCGATCCGTTCCCTGTAATCTTCATCAAACATATTTTCCTGCCTCCTGGGTAGACACGCTATAAAGCACCAAGAACAATGGAATAATTCGAAGAGGTGAGAGCAAAATTGTCCTTTGGGCCAAGCCCGTTGTCGAGCTTAATTATCAATCCCTCAAAATTTCGCCCTCCTTGATCTGGGCCGATATTTCCGGTTTTGCAGTCACTTCCGAAAACTATGAAATTATCCCCGGTGGTTTTTCATTTTCATGCCCAGCGCATAAATCGAAACGCAGACCACTATGATTACGCCATAAATCAGGCGAGTCCAATAACCAGACCAACCCGAGCTGATTATTCCGGCTTCGAGGATACCGATGATACAAGCGCCGATCATTGTCCCGTAGATGGTTCCTTGACCGCCGAAAACCGAATTCCCGCCGATGAAGACCGCCGCGAATACCAGCAGCAGATAACCATCGCCGTGAGTCGGCCACCAATTGGCCATTTCCAGGCAGACCATGACCGAGGTTAAGGCGGCGAATAACCCCATCAAAACAAACAGCATAATTTTGGTGAAATCTACCGGAATACCCATGGATTGAGCTGTCCGGGAATTATCGCCGATGAAGAAAATATGATCGCCGAAGACATGACGATTGAGAAGAAACCATAAACCGATGGCTAATATGACGCACCAGATGGCTTGAGCTGGGACTAAACCGGCGATCCGCCCCACGAATATTTCCCGAATTGCGGTTTCGCGTATGGGAACAAGGCTTAGAGCCAATCCGTCACTAAGCAAAGTGGCCAGGCCTCGCCAAAAAAATTGCATCCCTATGGTGGCCACGATGGAAGGAACGCCGATCTTGACCACAATGAGTCCGTTAATCAAACCGGCGAATACTCCAGTAAAAAGCCCCATGAAGAAAGCCAGGGAAGTTGAGCCGGTTTCTTGGAAACACCAGGAAAAGGCTAAGCCGGTAACAGCCATTACCGAAGGGAAAGAAAGATCCATCTCTCCGGCAATAATCAACAAGGTCAATCCAAGGGCCAACAGGGCGGAAAAGGGGATAGTGGAAAGGAAAGAAACATATATCCGCCATGAAAGAAAAGCCTGAGGACTGGTAATCATGAACAGGCCCAGCAGAGCCAGGAACATGGCGGTCAGGCCAAGCTGCAAGCGAAATCTGGAAAATCGATTCCGAACAGGCGATACTGTTGGAGTCATATGATCGGGGAACCGTTAGCCACGGAAAATAACGCGGCGGCCAAGTCGTCTAACGAGGTTGTGGTTTTGTTGAAGTGAGCCGCCACTCGACCATGATGCAAAACCACAAACCGGTCGCAGACCGAGTAAAGGTGGTGAAGATTGTGGGAAATATATAGGCACGATTTGCCATGTTCCTTGATTTTGCGAATAAAATTAAGAACCTTATCAACTTCCTTCACCGACAATGCCGTGGTGGGTTCATCAAGGATAATGACATCCGAGAAAAAATACATGGCTCGACCGATAGCCAAGCCTTGTTTTTCCCCGCCGGATAGAATTTCAGCCGGAGAATCGGGATGAACGCCCAAACCGCTCAAACTGAGGTGTTCAGTCAGGATTCTCATGGTTTCTTCTTTTTCCTGCCTGATTTTTATGAAGCCTAGGCGGGAAGTCAGATGGCGGCCGACAAAAATATTTCGCCATAATGGCTGCTTATCTCCCAAACATCTGTCCTGATGCACGGTCTCCACGCCCAAATCCCGAGCTTTTCTGACCGAATAATCACGGAAATCGATTTTCCGACCTTTGATAATGAGTTCTCCACTATCAGGGGGGTGGACGCCGGCCAGGACCTTGACCAGGGTAGTCTTGCCGGCTCCGTTATCGCCCAACAATCCAACGATTTCGTTTGATTCCAAGGAAAAATCGACTTGATCGAGGGCATGATCCCCATTGAAAATCTTGGTGATTTTTTTCAGTAAAACTAGAGGAGCCATAAATAGGTTTTTATCCTACACCCTAATTCACCACTTGCGAGCATTGAGGCACGTAACTCCTGGCTGCAACGCTTGTTTCCCGGCGGGAAGGTCCCGCACTCCAAAACCCGCTCGAACCTGGGTAACTGTTTAGTCCTGCGACAATGCTCACTCGCTGATGGCTCCGGGCACCGCCCG
>JADFXS010000079.1:0-6347 GCA_015233515.1 Deltaproteobacteria bacterium
GAATATCACCGTGGAGATGGGGCTTTATGTCGCCAAACTGGAGGCGGAGGGGAAAAAAGGCAGAAGGATTTTGAGGCAAGTGTTAGATGCCGTCCCGCATCATATACACGTCAAAGACGCCAATGGTCGGTTCATCCTAGCCAATAAGGCGGTAGCTTCCAGTTATCACATGAACCCCGAGGAGTTCGTCGGCCTTTATCACAGTGATGTCGGCCGGAATCAGGACGAAGTGAAGCAGATGCTAGCCGCCGACCGGGAAGTCATGGAAAGCGGTATTCCCAAACGCATCCCGGAGGAGACCTGCATAGATGCCGATGGCAAGGTTCATTGGTTGGATACCACCAAGTATCCGTTTGACAATGACGGCGAACCCGCGGTTTTGGTGGTTGCCGTCGACATCACCGAGCGCAAGCGGGTCGAGGAAGAAAAAGAAAAACTCCAGGCACAGCTCCAACAGGCCAGAAAAATGGAAGCCATCGGCACGCTGGCCGGGGGAATCGCCCACGATTTCAACAATATCCTTACCGCCGTTTTAGGCTACGCCGACTTGGCCCTCACTAATCCTAACATGGACGAACATCTCCAGCGTTATCTCGAAAATATCTTCAAAGCCGGGAAGCGGGCTCAGGATTTGGTAAACCAGATTCTCACTTTCAGCCGGCAGAGCGACATAAAACCAGGCCCATTGCGATTGAGCCCCATAATCAAGGAAGTTCTGAAACTTCTGAGGGCTTCTCTGCCTTCGACCATACAAATTCGCCAGAAAATCGAATCCGATCAGGACGCCATCCAAGCCGACCCGACGCATATTTACCAGATACTCATGAACTTGGGCACTAACGCCGCTTACGCCATGCGCGGCATCATAGGGGAATTGGAAGTTACCTTAGCACCGGCGGAAATAAAACTTTTTGACGAATTGAACGCTCATCATGGTCTGGCGCCTGGCATGTACATGAAGCTATCGGTCAGAGATACCGGCGTCGGTATGGACGATGCCACCATAAACAGAGCCTTTGATCCTTTTTTCACTACCAAGAAGCCGGGCGAAGGGACAGGCATGGGACTTTCCGTAGTGTATGGTATCGTTAAAAGATATTCCGGCGCGATTACGGTGAATAGCGCCATAGGCCAAGGGACTATCTTCAGTGTCTATCTACCTCGGTTGCCGGATAAGGAAAATGCCGAGGAACTGGAACTCGAAGGACTCGTCGCGGGAGGAAACGAGCGGATTCTTTACGTGGACGATGAGGAAATTTTAGTTGACCTTGGAATGGAAATATTGAATTCCCTCGGCTATGAGGTCGTCGGGATGACCAGCAGCGTGGAAGCCCTGGAAGCCTTTCGGGCTGAACCGGAACAGTTCGATCTGGTGATCACGGACATGACTATGCCCAATATGACCGGCCTGGATTTAGCTCGGGAAATTAAACTCATCCGCTCAGACATCCCCATAGTGATCTGCTCGGGATTCAGCGATATGCTATCCGAAGAAAATATCAAAAGCGGCAATATCAGCCGGGTTATCATGAAACCCATGGCCAAGAAGGAGATTGCCGTCTTGATTCGCAAAGTTTTGGTGACTTGATAATGTGCTGACCAGGGCCGGTTCAGGATTAAGACCTTGAACTGGCCTCTAGGCTCCGGAAACATCAAAAAAACAAAAATATAGTGGCCGCAACCAAGAGACAAAAATTCAGAATAGTGTTTTTGTTCATGTTTTGTCATGATCTAAAACTTGGGTTATAGCGATGCTCGAAAGTTTTTCCGGAATGATGCGGTCAAAATCTCGGCTCATTCGCGAACACCCCAGTCGGTCATTTCGACCGAAGGGAGAAATCTCATTGTGATTTGGTAGTGTTGGAGATTTCTCGTCGCGGCCTGTGGCCGCTCCTCGAGAACTACTATAAGCACTTTCAAGTGGAAAACGGCTCTTAATGTCTTTACGGCACCAGACGTAATCCAGTATCTTCAGGTAGTTATTACCATAGGCTTTCGCGGGGCGTCGGCATGTGATATCAAATTTTTTAAATTAAATGGCATTGGATTGAAGCTCCCCGCGGCGAGCCGCGTGGAATCTTCAACATGCATGGAACGAAAGTGTCTTTTTTGCTCGCTTACCCCGCGGCAAGCCACGGGGAATATGCTCGCCCGCATGTTCAAAAAAAACGGATATAATCCTTAAATTTAACGCGGAACATTTCTGTTGGCGAGCACCGGATACGCATCAATCTCGCCTTCGCATATGTATACGGCCAGGAGCGGAGTATCCATGGACCAGAAGGCGTGATTTTCACCGTTCGGAATGCTAATGATCGCGCCCGGTGGCAGGCTGATGGTCGGTCCGCCCGCCAAATGCCAAGTCCCCCTCCCGCATATGGTGTAGAGACATTCGCTGGAGGGATGAGAGTGCGGGGGATAATATGTATCCGGGCCTAATAGCATCAGCCCCATGGACATGGTCTGCCCCCAGCATAACCCGTCCCGGCCGATCAATTCACAATAGGCATAGTTGTCTATGAAGAGCCGTGAAGTATTTTCCGGCGTATAATTAGGGCATTGCATCCATCGCAGTTGGTCGGCCAAATTATCGAGACACTCGGCCACCCGGGTCGAATCACCGTTTTTTAATAAGCGTAGAACATTCGACCAATCCCGGTGGACCGGCCTTCCCTCCGACTGGATATTGATTTGCGGACGGCTCAGTGTTTTCAACCGATTGAGCATCAACATGAAATGCTCGAAATCATGGCTGGCGCCCAGCCAGTGCTGGTCGGCGTTTTCCAACAGATACTCGATGAACTGTTTGACTTGAGTTAAGTCATGGTTGCCGGTGTTATTAGGTGTACTGGTTTTCACCGTAGTTATCCTTCCGCGATGAATAATCGGGTTTGGCGGTCCAAGGGAAGATTCGTGATGGATGTTTTGATACTTTTGAGGATAATCAAGTTCAGTCCTCTAACCACCAGGGTTTTATCACGAAGCACTCGGCGGTGACCTGCCGAGTCCGGCAACCTAAAACCTCACCTTTGAAAACAAAGCAAAGACATCCCATCACCGGGCAATGCCGATAGGCCGCCAGGATGCCATTGGTCATGATGACTTATCACCTTATCTCCATATCGGCGGCTATTTCACCTTCCGATAATTTTAAGCGACCGCATCCAATCCCAAGTACATCCGCTTGACATAATCGTTGTTTAAAAGCTTATGGCTGGCGTCATACAACACTATTCGGCCACGTTCTATTACGTATGCTTCATCGGAGTATTTGAGGGTAGTATCCACATTCTGTTCGACGATCAAAACCGTGACTTTCTCCGATTTGAGCTTATCAATGGTTTCAAAAACGATCAGAACGTTTTCCGGTGATAAACCGATAGAAGGTTCATCAAGAATGACCATGCGCGGGTTGGACATCAGTCCGCGGGCCACCGCCAACATTTGACGCTCGCCGCCGCTCATGGTGCCGGCGTACTGGCTTCGTCTTTCCGCCAGTCTGGGGAACAGGCTGAAAACGTAATCCAGGTTGCGGGTGATCTGCTTTTTATCCTTGAGAATATATGCCCCCATCATCAAGTTGTCGTAGACGGTCATGGCCGGGAAAAGGTTCCGCTCTTCCGGGATGAAAGTCAGCCCAAGTTTGGGGAGATAATGAGTGGGCATATTGGTGATATTTTGGCCCATAAATTCAATGACGCCGCCTTTGGCGGGCAGAATTCCGGCGATGCATTTGAGGGTGGTGGACTTGCCGGCGCCATTCGGCCCCAGGATGGCCACGACATGGCCTTCGTCGACTTGGAAGGAAACATCCCAGACGACTTGAAGGTAATCATAACTGACACTAAGATTTTTTACGTTCAGCACCTGAAGCTCCTTCGGACTTTCGCTTCATTATTGTTTCCAAGAGCTTAACGCAGCTTGGATTCCGCCCCCAAGTAAGCCTTGGCTACGGCTTCATCCTTGGAGATTTCCTTTGGGGTTCCGTCGGCGATTTTCTGCCCGAAATTGAGGACGACGATCTGATCGCAGACGTTCATGATAAGTTTCATCAAGTGTTCGACTATAAGGATGGTTATACCCTGGTCGCGGATTTTTCGGATCAGGACGATGATGTCGTCCAACTCCGGCGGGGTCAACCCGGCGGCGACCTCGTCCAGCAATAAAAATTCACAGTTACTCGCCAGGGCTCTAGCCAGTTCCAATCTTTTTAGCTGCATGGTATTCAGGAAACAAGCCGGAGTGTCATGGGACACGGGAAATTCCACAAAGTCCAATTTCCGGGCGGCTAGCGTGGCCGCCTTGTCCTTGTGGAGGCGGCCGGAGAAGATAGCGCCGACCATGGCGTTCTCCAGGACCGTCATTTGGGGAAAAGAACGAACTATCTGATACGTTCTGGCCATGCCGGCATGGCAGCACTTGTGAGCCTTGAGCGCGGTTATATCTCGGCCTTTAAACTTTACCACGCCTTGATTAGGCGGATAAGTTCCGGAAATGCAGTTTTGAAATGTGGTTTTTCCAGCGCCGTTCGGGCCGATGAGTCCGAAAATCTGCCCGGCCTTTATGCTGAGGGATACTTGTTCCACCGCCTTGAGGCCACCAAAATACTTACATAATCCTTCTGTTTGCAGAATCACGGCAACACCATTATCCTAAATGATTGCAAATTCGTTGTCTGGCTTCCATGGGACAAGGAAGGGCGTCGGCCCGAAAGCCGAGGTCCGACGCCCGAATTGAAACTTATTTCTTCATGCTTTCAGGAAATTGGATATCCTTGGTCTTGAAGCTGTCAGGCCATACGATTTCGGCCTGGCCCTTGAAGTACTGGATAACCGGGAAGGAATAGTAATCCGTGTCGACGACTGGATCCGGGAAGGTTTCCGGAGTGTATTTCCATTCCTTGATCAGCAGACCCTTATGGGTCAACTTGCCGGTCATGACCAATTCCTCACCGCACTTCATGAAATTTTCCTTGTTGAGGGTGCCGTATTTTTCCAGGGTGGTCTTGAGGACCTTAATGAAAAAGTTTACGGTATCATAGCAAAGACCGCCGGAGGAAGCGCCGGGTTCGAAACCGTATTTAGCCTTGAAGTCATCGCGGAATTTTTTGGCTTCCGGAGTGGTCCACTGGGGAATCTGGTCCAGAACATAGTCGGAAGCGTCGCCGGTCAGTTTATACCATTCGCCAACCCAGCCCAAACCATCGGAAATAATCACGGAGTTCAAGCCGACTTCCTTGCTCTGTTTGATGAAAGCGGAGACCGAAGGCGGATCGGACATGGTGCCGACGGCCACGGCGACATCCTGACGTTTAATCTTGGAAAGCAACGGATAAAACTCGGTTTCGCCCAAACGAGCGTATTCTTCCATCACGACTTCCCAGCCGGCCTTGGTAAATTGATCCTTCACGGCCGCGCCGAAGTTACGGCCCCAGTCGTTATCCACGCCATAGACGGCCACTTTTTTAGCCTTGGGTTTCCACAAACCTTTAGCGATGGCTTCATCCAAAGCCTTGATGTAACCGATGCTTAATTTTTCCGCCACCGGCCAAGTCTTGCCTACCCAATATTTGTATTTGGCCGGGTCGCTCTTGTATTTGTCAACTATGACCTTGCCCGCGCCGAAGGAGAAGAAGTGAGGGACCTTGTATTTGGCGGCCACATCCATACAGGAGGCCGAAACCCAGCTGTGCCAGGTATTGAAACCGACATCGATCTTGTCGCGAACGATGGCTTTTTCATAAGCCTTGGCGGATTTTTCGGCGTCGGATTCACAGTCGACATAGAAAATTTCGACTTTATAGTCGCCGATTTTGTTGCCGATGGCGTCGAAAGCCATTTTAATCGCACCCTTGAATTCTTCGCCGACACGGGCGGCCGGGCCGGTGAAGGGGCCGATTGTTCCGATTCTGAGGACCTTATCTTCCGCCAAAACGGCCTGCGGCATGAAGAAAGTCACCATAGCCGCGATGGCCAAGCCGATAATCACTAATCTTTTAACCCTGAAATTCATTTGCCTAATCTCCTTGAGATCGTTTGGTAATCCAAGATTCGAACCCATTAGAATTAATGCCACTATTGCCACATGATTTTGTTATACTAATCTCCGGGGCCGGTCCGGATTTCCCGATGTCTTCAATGTCCCTGGCCGGACTTTTGGGGAGTTCGGCCCGCCCCACGGTATTAATACTCCCACCCCCCCTCGGATATTTATAGTCTTTCATTCGTTCATCCATCACTTTTGAGCATTATCGCGACTGCCTTCTACTTGAGCGGACACGGCTCCGCTATGGATCCAGTTTCTTTCACCCGCGACGGACGAAAAAAACGGTCACGAATCCAGTCACG
>JADFXS010000079.1:6391-8720 GCA_015233515.1 Deltaproteobacteria bacterium
TCATGACGATGATCATCAACGCGCCATACATGATCAGCCGGTATTCCATCAAATCCTTGAGGGATTCCATGATCGGCATCAAGATCAGGGCCGCCACGAGAGAACCCCAGATGGTGCCTCGTCCGCCCACGTAAGCAATAACCAGAATTTCCACCGTATGGCTGGTGTGCATGATGTTCGGGACCAAAATACCGACGAAATGAGCATAATACCCGCCGAGTAAGCCGGCGATGGCGCAGGAAATGGTAAAGTTCAAAACTTTGTATTTTACGACATCCACTCCCGAGGAAGCCGCGGCTTCCGGGTCTTGACCGATGGCCTTGAAAGCCATACCCACATGGCTCTTGATCACCAGCATCAGCAAGATGTAGATAACGATAACCATGGCTAAAATCAGGTAGTAGTAAGGCCAGTTATCCACGCTTTTGAAGAGCAGCGGGACCGTCAACCCGGCGTGTCCTTGAGTCAGGTCCACCATGTTGCCGGCGGTGGACATCATGGCCAGGGCGACGAACCAGGTCATGCACGAGGCAAAAATACCGCCCAGCCTGATGGTCAAAAGGCCCAGGAAAAAACCTAGAAATCCCGCGCCTAGCGCGCCCATCAGCATGCCCAGCCAGGGAGACCAACCGGCCTTAACCACCAAAAGACCGGAGATATAAGCCCCCATCCCCCAAAAAGCCGCGTACCCGAAGTTGACTATATTTATAAACCCGGCGGTAAAATCAAAGGCCATGGCTAGGGCGCCGAACATCAGAGCGGAGGTCAGGAGTCGAAGGATAAATTCATCTTTTACAAAAACAGGGACCAGTAAGAGGCAGATCAAGCCCACCAAACCGATCGGTTTTATTCCGGCCACGTTCAACACCCCGAGGATTTTCGAACGAGACCCCAATGACCGTACTTCCACGTTTTCCATCCTATCCGCCTTCCGTATCCTTTATTCAAGCACCGTCTTGATGCCCTTGACTCCGAACAGTCCCTTGGGCTTGACCAATAGAATCAAAATGATGATCGACAAGCTGATAACGTCCTGCCAACCACCCCCGAAATACATATATGTCACTGTTTCCAAAAGACCGACGATCAACCCGCCGACAATACTGGCGCCGACATTGCCCATACCCACGAGAATGGCCACGAACCAGGCCTTATACAATGGATTGATACCCATGGTCGGATAAGCCGGATTGATGGACAACAGACAAGCGCCGGCAATACCGGCCAACATGGAACTCAGCGCGAAAGTCAGAGTGTGAATTCCGTTGAGATTGATGCCGACCAGGCTGGCGCCGGTTTCATCCTGGGAAACCGCCCGGATAGCCCGGCCGGTTTGAGTTTTATTCAAGAAAAAAACGAACGCCGTGATGGCCACGATAGCGATCAGGAATCCGACCACCCGGGCCATGCTGGAAATCCAATTGATCCGTCCTGCCCAATAGCCGGTGATCCCGCGATACATGCTGCCGCAGGTCAACTGGGCGACATTTTGTAGAATGATGGATATGCCCAGGGTGACCAGGAAGGAGTTCATGACCCATTGCTTTTTGCTTTTGCGCCGAAGAGTATAAAAAAAACTTTTCTCGAGCAGGGCGCCGGCGGCGAAGGTTACCAACCCGGCGGCGAGAATGGAGGGCAACGGCCCTATATGTAAAACAGTAAAAAAGAAAAAGGCGGCGTAAGCGCCGATCATGTAAATCTCGCCATAGGCGAAATTCGCGATATTCATGACCCCGAAAACCAGCGACAACCCGATGGCGATCAAGGCGTACAGCCCGCCCCTCAAGATTCCGCTGACGATTAGGTCCCAAGCTTCGTATATGTGTTGCATTCTTCCTCCATGTCCAGCCGGTCTATTTCGGCCGTGCCCGAGTTTGCCTGCAAGCCCGGGCGGACGGTAATTTCAATTAAACGTGGCCGTAATAATCCCGGTGAGCGATGACGGAATAAGCGTAGTCCAACAAGGTGCCCCAGCTGAAAACCGGCAAGTCCAAAACCCGCTGCACGGCTCGAGCAAAGGGTTGCATTCCGGTGCATTCGAGCAAAATCGCGCCGATTTTGGGATGGGCCTTGACGAAATCGACGCAGGTGCGGATCATCTGGTCTTCGGCCTTGTCATAATAAATTTCCGGAACGGCCGGCCGTTTTTCATGATCCCACAGATGGTCGAATTCACTGCAATAATATTCATCCTGCGCCCCGCCGATCACAATACCGCTATCCGGATCGATGCCCACGTTTCGCAGATGGGTTTCCGTCAAAAACCGCTTCTGAGCGCAAACGATCCCGATGAGTTTTTCGGGTCCGATTACCTGGCGGATGAACGGCG
>JADFXS010000079.1:8747-10370 GCA_015233515.1 Deltaproteobacteria bacterium
ACATACCCGGCCACGTCTTTCTGAAAATAGGCGAAGTAACCACATTCCGCGGCTATCGCCCGGCAGCCCATTTTTTCCAGCTTCTTGGCCGCTCGAAGAATCGGGGCGCGGCAAGGAGTCTTATCCTGTTCCCAGACCAGGGTATGGTTGTCGACGCCTTCACAGATTTCATATTGAACAGGATAAGGGAAACCGCTGGCGTTACGAACATCGCCGGGAAAACCGGGGTATGGATCATCCAAAACCATAATGCCCAGGCCCATGCCATAGCAGGCATAATTTCTTCGAGTCACGATATGGTTGATTCCCATATCACGATTACCTTGTTTCACTACATCTCCCTCCTCTTGACACACGGTGGTAATGCATTACTATTTATTGTCGAGGTTAAGTATCGGCCGGTAAGTGAGCGTTTTTTCATAAACGCTATCGGCGAAAAGCCGGGGCGACGAAAAAAGGTATGTTGTCCGGGGCGATTGTCTAATGCCATGGTAATTTTCCTTCCGGAACCCGATTTTCTCGTCCAAGGCCGAACAACCTGTAACCTCCAAACGACTCCATCGTTATTCCTTCTGAATCGCCACTATCAACCGTCTTATCACGACAGCATTACGGCGGATTGAAGGAATCGGACTAAATCTTGAACGGAAACGTCAATCTTGCCGAACGATAACCAGATATGGTTAACAAATCAGCTTAAAAACAGAAGCTTAGGCCTTTATTCCAAGTCAGCCATGAAGGCGTTCAGTTCCGTGAGGACTTCCGGCGGCAGGTCCGGGACACGATATGATTTAAGCAGACTTTCTTGACGTTTATCCAGGCCGGCTAAGTATCGGTCGTCAAAAATCTCCGGCGATCCGCCGGAAACCGCCAGATGAGGCAACCAGGTCCCCTTCCGGCAATTGACTAATGTGTGATTCTGGGTCAGAAAATGACCGCCCGGTCCGACTTGGTGGATAGTGTCCAAGGCCAGCGTATTTTCATCGATCACCAGTTCGGTTCCAAAATGTTCCACCATGCGGATCATTTCCACGTCGACCAGGAATTTTTCAAAGGACATGGCGGCGTAACCGCCAAGTATCCCGGCGGCATGGAGGACCAGGTTGATGCCGTTCATTTTGGAAATCAGAAGAGACATCATGCTTTCGTATCCGCTCTGGATCGAATTGTGCAGCGCGTCGGTGCCGGCCCCGCCGCCGCGGGACGGCAGGCCGTAAAACCGCGCCAATTTAGCGCAATAAGGATGGAAACGCCGGGAGCGCCGAGGGAGTTGCCGCCCGTGCGAAGATTGGTCGGCGAGCCTTGGAAACCGTAGACTATGGGCAGACCCGGCTGAAGCATCTGGCCGACGACTATGGTCCCTAGTATCTCGGCGTTACCCAGGGCCAGTGTTCCGGCCAAAGTCACCGGTCCGGTGGCGCCGGCCATGGGTCCCGGGGAAATGATCACCGGTTGACGATCGGCGGCGCACAAACGCAGGGCGGCCGAAGCGCCCGGGTCCAGGCGTAATGGGCTGAGCGTGTTGATCAGCGTCAATAATACAGGTTTTTTTTGGAGATTTTCCCGTCCTCCGAAAACGATGGCCACCAGATCGATTATCCGCCGCACTTCCTCAGGCAGACC
>JADFXS010000080.1 GCA_015233515.1 Deltaproteobacteria bacterium
TGTAAAAAACCAACTCGATCGATACTTGTGATAAAGGGCATAATCCCTGCGAAACTTTTATTTTGAGCTTTACATTGCATTGTTGCTCCCAAGCTAAAGCTTAAAGCAGTAATGACAATTATTAAAAAAACCGTTATTTTATTCATCAATTTCTCCTTGGTTAATGTTATAATCTAACTTTCATTTTATCAAAATTACAGGGATTATATGAAAAAACTTGATTTTATAATAGAAATAGGCACGGAAGAGATACCGGCCGGATATTTGGCTCCGACCCTGGCGACCTTGGCGGATAGGTTGACCCTTGCTTTCAAGGAGGCCAGGCTAAGCATCGATCGGTTAAAAACTTGGGGCTCGCCGCGCCGTCTCGCCGTGGGGGGATGGGGACTGGCGGATCAACAACCGGATGTAGTGCAGGAAATCACCGGTCCACCGGTCCGGGCCGCATTCGACGCGGTCGGGCAACCGACCAAAGCCGCCTTGGGGTTCGCCAAAGGTCAGGGCGTGGATGTGACCAACCTCATCACCGTGGAAACCGCTAAAGGTCCGTATCTGGCCGTACGCAAAGACATTAAAGGTCGACCGACCCATGAAGTCCTGACCGAAATTCTACCGCCCTTGATTTTGGGATTGCCTTTTCCCAAAACGATGCGTTGGGGGCAAGGGGAGATTACTTTTGTCCGTCCTATCCATTGGCTGTTGGCGGTTTTGGACGGTGTCGTCCTGCCGCTGTCGCTGGGAAAGATCAAGGCTGATAAAGTCAGCTATGGACATCGCTTTCATCACCCCGGGCCGCTGGTTATATTATCGCCCTATGAATACCAATCTCGTTTGGCCGAAGCCGATGTCATCGCGAGTTTCGAACGACGGCGGGAACTGGTTTTGGAGGAGATTCAAAAAGCCGCGGCCGAAGCCGGTTCCGGTATTGAAATCATTCCTGATGACGAGCTCGTGGAAGAAGTGGCCAACCTGGTGGAAAAACCGGTGGCCATTCTCGGCCATTTCGATAAATCTTACCTCAAGCTGCCTAAGGCGGTCTTGACTACGGCCATGCGCGAACACCAACGTTATTTCGCTCTCCAGGACAGCCAGGGAAACTTGGCGCCTTGTTTCATCGCCGTGAACAACACCCGGGCCAGGGATATGTCCGTTGTCCGTCGAGGACATGAACGAGTTCTGCGGGCCCGCCTGGACGATGCCCGTTTCTACTTCGAGGAAGACTGCAAGACCACGCTGGAATCCAAAGGAAAAAACTTGGAAGGCGTGGTCTTCCACGCTCTTCTGGGGACATCCTGGCAGAAGGTGGAACGTTTCTCTAAATTGTCAGAGTATTTAGCCGATAAATTGGCTCCCGGGAGCAAAAAAAGCTTACTGGAGGCCGCCAAACTCTGTAAATGCGATCTGGTCAGCGGGGTGGTGGGACAGTTCCCCAGTCTTCAGGGGTTGATGGGCCGGGAATATGCTTTGATCGACGGCTGGCCCCGGGAAGTGGCCGAGGCTATTTACGAACATTATCTGCCGATTCGCGCCGAAGGCGATCTTCCATCCACCGAGGTCGGCGCCTTGCTCTCCATGGCTGATAAAATGGATACCATCGTCGGTTGCTTCGGAGTGGGGCTGAACCCTACCGGCGCGACCGATCCCTACGCCCTGCGACGACAGGCTTTGGGGATCATCAATATTATTCTCAACCGCAAATATCGATTATCCCTGGGTCAACTTATTGATCAAGCCATGGCCGGACTGACCACTTGGCTGAAAAAACCGACCGATGAAATCAAAAACGAAGTGTTGGAGTTTTTCCGGTTAAGACTTAAGAATCAATTAACGGCCAGAGGGAATTCCGCGGAAGCGGTTTTAAGCCTCCATTTTGACGATCTGGTGGCTGAGGTGGACAAAGTCGCGACCCTGGAAAAATACCGGGCCCAACCGGATTTTCAGAACCTGGCCGTAGCTTTTAAACGGGTCGTCAACATAGTTAGAAAATTCGGGGCCCATGACGATTTCGATCCCGGACGAATGGTCATGGAACAGGAAAAAGCTCTCGCCGCGGACGCTGATCATCTGATTGATCAAGTGGCCCCGCTCTTGATCAAGGAAGAAAAATACGACGAACTGTTGGCCAGGATTGTGGATCTGAAACCCAAAGTGGATGGATTTTTCGATCATGTTTTAGTCGATGATCCGGATCCCGGTCTCAAGGCCAACCGGCTGGCGCTGTTGACCCGGATTTCAAGGCTATTTGCCATAATTGCGGATTTTTCCAAAATAAGCACTTGAACAGACAGGCGAACGCATTCCCCGTAGCTTGCTTCGGGATCAGCGCCAAAAAATTAAACGCGTTCGTTCCTCACATGTCGAAGATGCCTAGTGGCTTGCCGCGAAGAACGTAAACCTGAATCTACTGCTCAGCAAATGACGGGCCACCCCCGGCCCGTCATTCAAAGCGAATCCGCGCTCCTGGCCGGTTGATTTCTTCCCCGGCGAATATTTTATCGTCGCCCAAGATAAACCAGAAACAAGCCTAGAACCATGGCGACGAAGCCGAGGGTGCGCAGGGCCGGCTCCGGAGTTTCCAGGACTTGGCGCAGCCATGTTTTGATTTTATTAGGAAAAGCGGCATAAGGTAAACCCTCGATGACCAGAACCAGGCCGATGACGCACAGAATGTACTTTATATCCATTTTGACCGACCAGAACTAAATTTATTCATGAGAGGCAATTGCATAACTGCCCTTTTGGCCCGACCCTTTGCAGGGTTCATTTTTTTTAAAATCACCAAAATACCTCTAGTTTATATTTTCCTTTGATTTAGCAAGGATTGTCAAGGGTGACCGGATGATTCTAATTCGCCACTTGCGGGTATCGAGGCACGTAACTCCTGGCTGCAACGCTCGTTTCCCAATTTTGGCTCCTCGACGTATGGTGAATACGCCTGTGGGCCAAAATCGGTCCAACATGCAGGCGAACTGTCCCCGCGGCGTTCCGCGGGGCAGCGAGCGAAATTAAAACGCTCTGCCTCCTTACATGTCGAAGGTATCCGCCAACGGCGGGACCTTCAACTTCGCGTTTCGCCAAGGATTTACGCGCCCTATCCGCGATCTGATAGTGGATTTAGGGATGACTCGGTCAAAGTAACAGAGTTTTGACTCAAGCTCACCGCCCGATCAAGAAGCAAGCGTTGCCGCAAGGAATTATGCGCATCCTTGCCCAAAGCAGTGAATTCGGGCTATTTAACAGTCTTGTGTCATAAGTTGGTTTGCGTTAATTTATATTCGTGAAATGAATTCGGAGGCCATTAACGTGGAACGTTATTTCAATCAAGTAACCGTCGATCTATCGGCTTTGACTCATAATTTGGGTCAAGTTCGCCAATTGATCGGACCCTCGGTCCGGATCATGGCCATGGTCAAAGCGGATGCTTACGGACATGGCCTGATCGAGGTCGGTGGACACTTGGCCAAATCCGGCGCGGACATTCTCGGAGTCATGGACCTCCAAGAAGCCGTTATTCTACGCGAGGCCGGCGTCCAATCTCCGATTGCCATCGTAGCCGGCCTGGCGCCGGACCAATGCCGCGAAGTCATCGATTACGATCTGATTCCATTCATATATGATTTGGACTTGGTCTGGGCCATGGAAGCGATAGGCCGCCGCCGGGGAAAGAAAGCGGCGATTATTTTAAAAATAGATACCGGCATGCACCGTCTGGGCGTATTCTTTGACGTGGCCGAAAAATTTCTGGAAGAAATCACCAACAGAGAGTTCCTCAAGGTGGTGGGGTTCGCCACTCACTTGGCCGAAGCTGACGACGAAGATAGTGAATTCACTTCGGAACAAATCGATCGGCTGGCTCGATTAATCGACCATGCCGATCGAACCGGCTTGCATCTGACCTTAAACAGCGCGGCCAACAGCGCGGCGGTTCTCGGTTTACCCCGGGCTCATTTCCAGATGGTCCGCCCGGGAATAATGCTATATGGTTATTACCCGGCGGATTATTTAAGGCCGAAGGCCGATCTTCGACCGGTCATGAGTCTGACTAGTCGAGTTATCCAGATCAAGCGAGTGGCTTTGGGGGAAGCTGTCAGTTACGGCCTCACTTGGACCGCCAAACGAGAGACGCTGGTGGCCGTGGCGCCGATTGGTTATGCTCAGGGACTGAATCGTTTGCTCTCCAATAAGGGCTGGGGTTTGATCAGGGGACATCGCGCCCCGATTCGCGGGCGCGTGTGCATGAACTTGACTATGTTCGATGTCACCGACATTCCCGGCGTGGCCGTTGGCGATGAAGTTGTTCTGATCGGCAGCCAAGGCCTTGAAACCGTTTCCGCGGAGGCGCTGGCTTATTTAACCGGTTCCATCAGTTATGAGATTTTGTGTCAAGTCGGTAAAAGCAACCACCGTCGTTATGTTTGATCAGGGAAAAGCTGACTTACAATTTTAGACCATTTGTGGCCGACTCTCCGTTATTAACAACATGAATAGGTAACCAAGCCGCCGGACCAGGCCGGCAAAAACGGAGGTTAATCTTGGCTGAACCAACTTTATGCGTCATCTGCGCTTGGCGAAGAGACTGTAAAAAAAGATATAACTTTGAGTCTTCCGGGCAACTCAGGTGTCCGGATTACACTCACGATCTGGCAATAAAAAATTCTAGCGAGAATAAAGAAAAGGAAACCGTGGTTGAAAAATGCTCTAAAGAATAATGTCATTCGCGCCATCGATCAAGCCCGAACCAAAGGCTTACTCCAATCCATGGGTGATATTCCCGGCTTGGTCATCGAGGCGCCTAGAGACCCGTCTCACGGCGATTGGGCTACCAACGCGGCTATGCTCATGGCCAAGGTGGAAAAAAAAGCGCCTCGGAAAATCGCGGAGATCATACTGGCCAATTTGAATGATACGGATGGATACCTGGAGCGAGTGGAAATCGCCGGTCCGGGATTTATTAATTTTACACTGTCTCGCAAATGGTGGGAACAGACTCTGCGGCGGATCATCAAGCAAAACCGAGACTATGGTCGAGGAGAGCATGGACAGGGCCGTAAGGTCCAGGTGGAATTTGTTTCGGCCAACCCCACCGGCCCTTTGCATGTGGGGCATGGTCGAGGCGCGGCGATCGGAGACGCCCTGGCCAGGCTCCTGGATGCCGCCGGATTTAACGTCCAAAAGGAATACTACATCAACAACGCCGGTAAACAGATGCAGACCTTGGGACGTAGTGTCTGGTATCGCCACTTGGAACTCAACGGGAAAACCGTGGATTATGCCCCGGAGTTTTATCAGGGCGAGTACATCAAGGACTTGGCCGTCAAGCTGCAAGAACAACAAGGTGAAAAATACCTGGATATGGATGAAAATCAGGCCGTCGATCAAATCTATCCTTGGGCCGCCGATGAGATACTGGACGGAATTAAGAATGATTTGAACATGTTCGGTGTCACCTATGAAGAATGGTTTTCGGAAAAAAGTCTGTATCAAAACGGCTTATTAAGCGCCACCCTTGATGATTTGCGCCGGCGCGGTCATATATACGATCGGGATGGCGCCGTCTGGTTTGCCACCTCTCGATTAGGGGATGACAAGGATCGGGTGTTGGTGAAAAGTACCGGCGAACATACTTATTTCGCCACGGATATTGCTTATCATCAAAATAAATACAAGCGGGGTTTTTCCCTGGTCATCAACTTATGGGGAGCGGATCACCACGGCTACGTGCCGCGCATGAAGTCCGCGGTTGAAGCCATGGGTTATGGCCGCGACCAGTTGGAAGTCCTTTTGGTTCAACTCGTGAATCTCCTCCGGGGGGGCGTTCCGGTGGCCATGAGCACCAGGGCGGGTCAATTTGTTACCTTGAAGGAAGTAGTGGATGAAGTCGGCGTGGATGCCGCCCGGTTTATGTTTTTGACCCGTAACTCCGATAACAGCCTGGATTTTGATTTGGATGTGGCCAAAAGGCAATCGGCGGACAATCCGGTCTACTACGTGCAGTATGCCCATGCCCGTATTTGCAGTGTGTTCCGAGCGGCCTTGGCCGAAGGTCTTGAAATGATGGATCCGGAAAAAATAGATTTATCGCGTCTGAAAGAAGAGGAAGAACTGACTATCATGAAACTCCTGGCCGCTTACCCGGAATTAGTGCAGGGTGCGGCCATCAGTTTGGAGCCTCATCGTTTGACCCATTACCTGATCGAACTGGCCAAGAATTTTCACCCGTATTATAATCGTTTTAGATTCATAAGCGATGATCGCGATCTGTCCTTGGCCAGGCTGGTTCTAGCCGGAGCCGTCCGACAAGTGGTTTCCAACGGATTAGGTCTGATCGGAGTGTCGGCGCCGGAAAAAATGTGAATAGAAAGTCGGTTGATTGATGAACAGACCAATATGGACGGTAGGGTCTTATGGCCTTGTTTAAACGACGCAAGCCAGGGCCGCCTAAAGCAGCTACCGGCGCCGTGGGTGATGATATCGAAGATCGTCCTTTTACCACGGAGCTGGAGGGAGAACCGTGTCTCGAACCGGAGACCGACTCCCCCAAGATCGAACCGGTTGCTCCAAAACATCAAATTTCTCCAAGCCGACCGACTAAACGGCCGCCCAATCGTCATGTGGTTGTACTTTGGGGCATTGCTTTTGTATTCGCATTGGTCTGGGTTTTTGTCCTGGGTATAATTGTCGGCCGGGGAGCGATCTTCAGCAACCATTTATTTCAGGAATTCGCCGATCGCCTGACCGGGGTCCCCACCGGCCGGCCGGCGCCTGTGGTGGAACTGGCCGGCCCGACTTCTCCATCAGCTCAACCACCGGATTCAGATACAAAATTGACGTTTTATGATTCACTGTCCAAGGCCCCGGCCAAAGAACCCCATGGAACGAAAATTCAACCGGATAAACCCGCGGAGACCGTGAAGACCAAACTTTCGGAATCGGTTTCCAAACCTAAGTCGGATACCGTGACCAAGGCTCCCGAACCCGATCGAAACAAAGCCGCGGATTCGACCATAAAATCCAAGCCCAAATCGGAAACGACCACCAAAACCCAGGCCCAGGACGCCGGTTCAAGCAAAACCACCGATTCCGCAACCCGGCTTAAGTCTTCCACCGAAACTCCAACGTCGACGAAAACCGCCGATAATCTCAAAACCAAGACCGCGGAGCAGCCGGTCAAGAGTTCATCCGGGTCGGAAGCCACCGCCACCGCCGATGCTAAAAACCGTAACAAACCGGATTCAACCGCCAAGGAAAAAACCGGAGTGGATTTCAATCCAGGCCCCGATCCGACCAACGTCAAACCGCCCGTTAGAAAATCCGGAGATAACTTCTCTATTCAAGTGGCTACCACTTCGGAAAGCGGGGAGGCCAATCGCCTGACTTCGGCCTTGAAAGCCAAGGGATTTGACGCCTATTATTACACTTTAGAGGTAAATGGTCGGAAATATTATCGCGTTAGAGTCGGCCGATACGGTAACCGTGATGACGCCAAAGGGACCATGGATAAACTATCGGCGGCCGGACAGAAAAATATGTATATCTCCGCCTTGACCGATTAAAACGTGCTCACCGTTCCTGAGCTTCGCTATTCGTTTTGTCCTGCCTCATGGCTGGATGGTTTGGTTTCCGACCCGGCGCGGAAGGCCGCTTCCACATACCCTGGCTGCCCGGGCCGAGCCGGTCGACCGGTATAACGATCCATAGGGAACGTTACAATTCCACTGGGCCGCTCGAAATCCTTGATCTTCAAACCTTGATGAACCTGGGTCATGAAATCCAACCAGATGGGTTGAATGGCTTTGGTCCCATATCCCAAGGAAACCGCCGGTGAAGCGTCCGAACCTATCCAGAGTCCGGCGCATATTTCCGGTGAATATCCGGCGAATACGTTCCCACTTGATTCTTCGGATTGTGCGCTTGATCCGGCTAAGGGAAAGGGTAAAGCCGATCCGGTCCTATTGGTTGAAATATTGAATGCGCTCACCAGCATGTCCGTCATGATAAAGGCCGTTTCCGGGCTTAAGGCGGCCCGGCGATTGGGCTGAGTCTGGTGAATAATCCGGCCCGACTGGTCACGGACATCGATAATTGAATAAGCCTGAGTCCATATCCCATTACCGGCCAGAGCCTGATAAGCCGAGGTCAGTTCCCACAAACCGATCGGTGTTTGGCCTAGGGCCAAAATCAGGCTGGGATTTGGAGGGGCCGGCCATCCGAGCTTTCGAGCCGTGCCGATGAAATTATCCAGGCCGATCCGGCTAAGCAGTTTGACGGCCGGAACAAAAGTCCATGATTCCATGGCTCGGCGAATGGAAATTTCCCCTTCATACCGCCGGTTACTATTCTGGGGCTGCCATGATTCGTTTCGATCCGGCAAACGATAGCTGACCGGGGCATCCCAGATAATATCGGCTTGAGTCAGCCCTTTTTCAATGGCGGCGGCATAGATGAACGGTATGACGGCCGGGCCGGGCGTGCATTCTATCGGGTCGGGTTGACTGATCCGATCTCCGTTGCCGTCCAGTTGTCCGGTCCAAACCGTCACTTTTCCATCAGGCGCGGCCAGAGCCACCAAAGCCCCTTGCAGTCGGGCCATAGGTTTGGCGGGATTTTTTTTTCGGTTGGATTGAAGTCTTTCCAGACCGTTGACTAAAATTTTTTCCGCCGCTGATTGGGCGGTTAGATTCAAAGTCGTTTGTACCTGGAGACCGGACTTGTATATCTGATCTTCGCCAAATATCTGGATTAGTTCCGCTACAACCTGCTGAACGAAATCAGGGGCTTGAACTATCGTTTGGGGCCGGCCGGAAAGATTGAGCGGTTTTTGGCCTTCTCGAGCGGCCTGATCGGGAGTCAAATATCCTTCCCGAACCATGGCATTGCATACGATTTTTCTTCTCGCCAGGGCTCGTTCCGGAGCCCGGAACGGCGAATGACCTTCAGGCGACTGTATCAATCCCGCCAACAAAATGCATTCATCCACGGTCAGACTCTGGGCAGGCTTGTTGAAATAGACTTCGGCGGCCGCACCGACTCCGTATACCCCGGCCCCGAAATAAATTTGGTTTAAATACAGCTTCAGTATTTCGTCTTTAGTGTATCGTCGTTCGATTTGCAGGGCCAGGTATATCTCCTTGAGTTTGCGGCTCAGGGTCTTTTCCGAACTTAAATACAGATTTTTGGCTAATTGTTGGGTGATGGTGGAACCGCCCTGAATCATGCGACCGGCTCGTAAGTCACGGAGCAATGCTCCCAGGCTGCGGATGACATCCAAGCCCGGATGGCGATAAAAACGACGATCTTCCACGGCCACCACCGCCTGCCTCAAGGTGATCGGGATAGCTTCCAGAGGCAGGGGTAAACGTTTTTCGACGTATAGTTCGGTTAAAACCTGCCCATCGGCGGACCAAAGTCTAGTCGCGGAAGTAGGTTCGAAGTTTTCCAGGGCTTGGATTTGAGGCAGGTCTAAACCAATGGTCAGGGCGACTCCTAATCCGGCGCCGACTACCAGCCCGGCCAGAATGACCAACATCAAAACCCGTAATTTTATAAATTTCAATTTAGTCATTATCGATTGATTGATCCCGTCATGCTTTCGGCCGGCTCCTCCAAGGTCAGGTGCTTAGTTCTTGCCTTGTTCCAGGGGGTATGATAAAAACCTTTCGCTATATTACTAGGTTTTTCATTATGCAAAAGGTATTTATACGTCAATGACCATTCCCAAGGGCACGATAGATCAGATAACAGACTTCCTGGCTTCGGTCAAATTGGCATTGGTTCTGCTTATCGCCCTGGCGGCGGTTGCCGTTCTCGGGACCATTGTGCCGCAAAATCTCGACCCGGAACAATACCTTCACGCCTATGGACCCCGCTTGTATACTTTTCTCAGCTATTTGGATATGTTCGACATGTATCGGTCCTGGTGGTTTACTGCTTTGTTGGCTTTCCTGGTCGTCAATCTGGTGATCTGCTCCATCAACCGGCTGCCGGGAACACTCCGCCTGGCAAAAAGTGTCAATCCTACGCGGGTATCGGTGGATTTTTTGCAAAAACAGGCTTTAGTCAGTCTCGAGACTTTATCCAAGCCCGCGCCCGATCTGCTGCCGGACCTACGAAAGACTTTATCGCGGGGTTTTTCCAATCCCAAGGAGACCACGACCACTTGGGGGATATTGTTGCATACGGAAAAAGGCGCCTTTTCCCGATTTGGCGCCTATATGGTTCACCTGAGTATTCTGGTGATCATCGCCGGGGCGATTATCGGCAATCGATGGGGATTTTCGGCCTATTTAAATTTGCCGGAAGGTCAAACCGCCGCGCAAGTTGAAGGGGAAAGACCCCCCGGCCGGATTCCG
>JADFXS010000081.1 GCA_015233515.1 Deltaproteobacteria bacterium
GCCGGAGTTATCAAAAGACACGGCTTTAGCGGCGGTCGCGCCACCCATGGTTGCACGACTCATCGCTCTCCGGGGTCAATCGGCTCTTCGGCCGATCCCAGCCGGACCTATCCTGGCAAAAAGATGCCCGGACATTATGGGAATAAGCAAATAACTACCCGTAACTTGGAAATAGTCGACATTAGATCCGATTACGGCGTTATTCTTTTAAAAGGGGCCATTCCTGGACCGAACCATGGCCTCGTCTTTCTAAAAAAGAAATAAGTCGGCGGTGGAAAAATGCCGGTCGTTGACGTTTATAATTTGAAAAAAGAAATTGTCGGTCAGGTTACCTTGCCAGACTCTATCTATCAAGTACCTTTGAAACAGCACTTGGTTCACGAAGTCGTTGTTTCTCAACTGGCAAACCGACGATCCGGAACTGCTTGTGTCAAAGCACGATCCGAGATCGCGGGCAGCACCAAGAAACCTTATCGACAAAAGGGAACTGGGCGAGCCAGAGCCGGAAGTCGAAAATCACCTGTCTGGCGGGGCGGCGGGACAATTTTTGGACCACATCCGCGTGATTTTGGTTTTCAGCCGCCCAAAAAAGTTCGCCGGGGGGCAATGAAAGTCGCTCTGAGCGCCAAACTGATGGATCAGGAACTTCTAGTCCTGGATTCGATAGAATTTCCTGAGATCAAAACCAGGCAATTCGTGCAAGCCATGACTGGTTTGGCCTTGAATAACGCCTTGGTAATTATCGACTCCCAAAATGAAACTCTCGAAAAGTCGGCGCGCAATGTTCCTGGTTTCAAAGTTCTCCGGGTTGACGGGCTTAATGTATACGACGTCATAAAATACCGGCACCTCGTGCTTGTGCAATCCAGCCTGCCGAAAATTGAAGCGAGGTTACTTAAATGAGACCGCCACATGAAGTTGTTTTTCGCCCGCTCATCACCGAAAAAAGTAACCTGGCCAAAGAAAAAACCAACCAGGTTGTTTTCGAAGTGGATCGTGGGTCCAATAAAGTAGAAATCCGCCAGGCGGTGGAAAAGGCCTTCAAAGTAAAAGTTCTCGATGTGCGCACCGTAAATGTCATGGGTAAGAAAAAGCGGGTCGGCAAGACTGTCGGCCGTCGTTCCGATTGGAAAAAGGCTATGGTTACCCTGGCTCCCGGCGAGCATATAGAATTTTTTGAAGGTGTATGATTACCAGGTTGAGACTGGAACCTGAAAATCATAGTGAAAAGGAACATTCGCCAGTGACCACCGGGCGAAAGGGAGATCAAAGATGCCAATTAAGAAGGTAAAACCTACTTCACCGGGCCGCAGGTCCATGAATTTCGGCACCTTCGAGGATATAACCTCAACAAAGCCGGAAAAAAGCCTGCTTGAGCCTAAGCCCAGTACCGGTGGAAGAAATAATGTCGGGCGGATAACCAGCCGATATCGAGGCGGCGGTCATAAACGCCAATATCGGATTATTGATTTCCGTCGCGATAAAAAAGATATTACAGCCAAGGTTCATTCGATAGAATATGATCCAAACCGTTCGGCGCGTATTGCTTTACTGCATTACATAGACGGTGAAAAGCGATATATCCTGGCTCCGGTCAACCTCAATGTCGGAGACCAAATTATTGCCAGTGACAAAGCCGATATCAAGCCTGGAAATACTTTATCGCTACGTTACATTCCTTTGGGCACCCTCATTCATAATGTGGAACTCAAACTTGGCAAAGGTGGGCAGATAGTCCGTAGCGCCGGAACTTATGCTCAGTTAATGGCCAAGGAAGGAAAATATTCCCTGCTTAAACTACCGTCTGGAGAACTCCGCCGGGTCCTGTCGGATTGTCAGGCTACGATCGGTCAGGTCTCAAACCCTGATCACAGCAACATCTCTTACGGTAAGGCTGGCCGGATAAGATGGTTAGGTAAACGCCCCCATGTCCGTGGCGTGGCCATGAACCCGGTCGATCACCCACATGGCGGCGGTGAAGGCAAGTCGTCTGGAGGCCGGCATCCCTGTACCCCCTGGGGTGTTCCGACCAAGGGTTATAAGACTCGTAAACAGAAGAATGCTAGCGATAAGCTAATCGTGAGGAGGAGAAAGTAAGCCCATGCCTCGCTCGGTAAAAAAGGGCCCCTTTGTGGACTATCATATACTGGATAAGGTCCAGGCCGCGCGCGAGGCTCAGGACCGACGGGTTATCAAGACCTGGAGTCGCAGGTCCACTGTTATTCCCGACATGGTTGGCCTGACCTTTGCGGTACACAACGGTAAAAAATTTATTCCTGTTTTCGTTACGGAAAATATGGTCGGCCATAAGCTGGGTGAATTCGCTCCCACTAGGACCTTTTTTGGTCACGCCGGCGATAAAAAGGCCAAACTAAAGGGCAAGAAATAGGTGTGACTATGGAAGCGAAATCCGTAGCCAAATTCATGCGCATTGCGTCCCGTAAGGTTCGCATCGTCGCCGACAATATCAAAGGACAGCCTGTTGAAAAAGCTGTTGGCGTCCTTACATTCACTCCAAAAAAAGCAGCCCGCATTCTTTTGAAGGTCCTCAAATCAGCGTTGGCTACCGCCGAACAGGATACTAAAGTCGATGTGGACACTTTATATGTAAAGACTGTCCAGGTCGACGAAGGTCCGACCTTAAAAAGATGGCGCGCCAGAGCACAAGGGCGGGCGTATCGTATCCGCAAGCGCACCAGTCATGTGACTATCGTCTTGGACGAGCAATAGGGAGGAATTGGTTTTGGGTCAGAAAACTCATCCGATCGGCTTTCGCCTTGGCGTAATCAAATCTTGGGACTCTCGCTGGTTCGCTCGCCGAGATTACGGTCAGTTGGTGGTGGAAGACAAAAAAATTCGAAAATACGTCAAGGACAAGTTGCAGCAGGCGGGCATTTCCCGAATCGAAATCGAACGAGCCGCCAATAAAGTCAAACTGCGTATTCATACTGCTCGTCCTGGTATTGTCATAGGAAAAAAAGGCGCTGAGATCGAAAACTTACGTAATAAACTGGAAAAGTTGTTAAAACGTGATGTTTTGATCGATATTCAGGAAGTGCGCAAACCAGAGATGGATGCTCAGCTGGTGGCTGAGAACGTCGGCCAGCAACTTATCCGCCGGGTCGCCTTTCGTCGAGCCATGAAAAAGGCTGTCAGCCTGGCTCTCAAGTTTGGAGCTCAAGGCATTAAAATTCATTGTTCCGGTCGCTTGGGCGGCGCCGAAATGGCTCGCCAGGAATGGTACCGGGAAGGCCGGGTTCCTCTTCACACTCTTAGAGCCGACATTGACTACGGCTTTGCCGAGGCTAAGACGACCTACGGAATTATTGGCGTTAAAGTTCATATTTTCAAAGGCGAAGTCCTGTCTGCCGAGGAACAGGAGATGGCCCAGGAGGCCCGGTAAATGTTAGCCCCGAAGAGAGTAAAATTCAGAAAGCAACAGAAAGGCCGTCGTAAAGGCGATGCCAAGGGCGGAAGCAATCTCGACTTTGGCAAATACGGTCTTCAGGCCTTGGATCGCGGTTACATGACGGCGCAACAGATTGAAGCCGGCCGTGTGGCAATAACTCGCCATGTAAAAAGAGGCGGGCAAATCTGGATCAGGGTTTTTCCCGATAAACCGGTAACCAAAAAACCGGCTGAGACTCGAATGGGCAAGGGCAAGGGCGCTCCTGAAGGTTGGGTGGCGGTGATCAAACCCGGCCGGATCATTTTCGAAATGGATGGAGTACCCGAAGATGTGGCCAGAGCGGCCATACGTCTGGCCCAGGCCAAGCTTCCTTTTCCCAGTCGCTTCGTCACTCAGGGTGAAATAGTATGAAAATAAATGAACTCAAAGACTTGAGCGTTGACGAACTGAAAGACAAGCACAAAGGCCTACAGGAACAACTGTTCAACTTTAGGTTTCAACATAGCACCAATCAATTGGAAAATCCGATGCGTCTTCGCCATACCAAGAAGGACATCGCCAGGGTTTTAACAGTCATAAATGAAAAAGGTCAGGCCAAGTCCTGAGTATAGAAGGTGAAGATCGTGGAAGGCAGGCGCATCAGAAAAAAGATGGTCGGAGTGGTCGTGTCGGACAAGATGGACAAGACCGTGGTCGTGGTGGTAAACCGTCTGGTGCAGCACCCGAAATATAAAAAGTATATCCGCCGTCGGGCCAAATTCATGGCTCACGACGAACAAAACGCCGCCCGTATGGGCGACACAGTGGAAATAGCCCAATCCCGTCCGTTGTCCAGCCTTAAACGGTGGCGCCTGACCAGGATTCTGGGTCGTCAGGAATAAGGGAGTAATCGCCATGATTCAACCGGAAACCAGACTCACCGTAGCCGACAACTCCGGGGCCAAGCAAGTCTATTGCATCAAGGTCCTCGGCGGATCACGTCGGCGATACGCCACGGTCGGTGATATCATCGTGGTCTCGGTTAAAGAAGCCTTGCCCAATTCCAAAGTAAAAAAAGGCGATGTGATGAAGGCGGTCGTTGTTAGGACCACCAAGGAAGTCGGGCGAGCGGACGGGTCGTTTATAAAATTTGATGATAACTCCGCGGTGCTGATTAATGCTCAAAAGGAACCCATCGGAACGCGCATTTTCGGTCCGGTGGCCCGTGAACTTAGGGCGAGACGTTTCATGAAGATCGTCTCCCTGGCGCCTGAAGTTATCTAGGCTGGCTTACGGCCGGCGACCGGTCATTGGTCGAGGCCGGTTACCTGAAGGATTTATCATGCAGAGGAAACAGTTTCACGTAAAAAAAGATGACCGCGTCATGGTCATCTCGGGTAAAGAAGAGGGCAAAGTCGGTAAGGTTATCAAGGTGCTGCCCAAGAAGGAACGGGTCGTCGTGGAAAAGGTCAATATGATCAAACGCCACTCACGTCCTAGCGGCAAAACGCCTAAAGGCGGCATTGTCGAGAAGGAAGGCGGCATACCCATTTCCAACGTGGCCTTGATCTGTTCCAAATGCACCGACCCCATTCGCGTGGGACGTAAAGTCCTCGATGATGGACGCCGGGTACGTATCTGCCGCAAATGCGGTGAAACACTTGATGATTAGGACCAGGGCGGCAGGAGACTCAGATGCCCAGATTAAAGGATAAATATCAAAAAGAAATCGTTGAACGCATGATCAAGGAATTCAACTATAAAAATGTCATGCAGGTTCCGCGACTGGAAAAAGTTGTTTTGAATATCGGCTTGGGTGAAGCCATTCAAAACGTAAAAATCATCGATGGCGCGGTTGATGAGTTATCGACCATCGCCGGACAGAAAGCGGTCGTTTGCAAGGCGCGTCGTAGCGTGGCCGCATTTAAATTACGCGAAGGCATGCCGATCGGAGTCATGGTTACCTTGAGACGAGAACGGATGTACTACTTTTTGGACAAACTGGTAAACTTGGTACTTCCGCGCGTCCGTGACTTCCGGGGAGTGTCCTCCAAGGCTTTCGACGGTCGTGGAAACTACACCATGGGCCTGAAGGAACAATTGATTTTTCCAGAAATTAACTATGACAAAGTAGAAAAAATCAAGGGCATGAATATTACTATTGTTACCTCGGCCAAAACGGACGAGGAAGCCCGTTTCCTGCTTCAGGAACTGGGTATGCCCTTCCGCCGTCAGTCCTAAGCAAGGAGGAGTGTTTTGGCCAAGAAATCCATGATTGCCAAGGCCAATCGTAAGCCAAAGTTCGGGGTTCGTGCCTATAGTCGTTGCCCTATTTGCGGACGGCCGCGTGCGTATCTTCGGAAATACAATTTGTGTCGTATCTGTTTTCGGAACATGGCTCTAGCCGGGGAAATCCCTGGAGTGGTCAAGGCCAGTTGGTAATACGAGGTAATTAAAAAATGAGCATGACCGATCCCATCGCCGACATGCTGACCAGGATACGCAACGCCATGATGATCCGACATGATCGGGTCGATGTGCCTGCTTCCAAGTTAAAATTGAGCATCGTCCGAATTCTAAAGGATGAGGGCTACATTAAAAACTTCAAGGTCATCAAGGACAACAAACAAGGCGTTTTACGCATACTTTTAAAATACACCGATGACAACAAACCGGTTATCAAAGGCCTAAAGCGGGTCAGCCGGTGCAGCACCAGAGTCTACCTGGGCACCGATGATATTAAACCCGTGTTGTCCGGCCTGGGTGTAGGAATAATATCTACTTCCAAAGGCGTCATGACTGACCGGGAAGCCAAGCGACAAAATGTCGGTGGCGAAATGATCTGCTCAGTCTGGTAATCGGTCAGGAGAGACGGATCATGTCACGAATTGGCAAAAAACCGATAACTATCCCCAAGGGAGTCACGGTCGATTACCAGCTTCCCGTCCTTACGGTCAAGGGACCCAAAGGCACGCTGAGCCGGGAAATCCATCCTCGAGTTACCATAACCATCGAGAATGATATTATCACTGTGACACCCAACGATGACAACCGCATAACTAGAGGACTCTGGGGGCTGACCAGAACTCTTGTTTCCAATATGGTCGTCGGAGTAAGTACTGGTTTTACCCGGATGCTGGATGTTATCGGCGTTGGGTACCGCGCAGAGGCCCAAAGCCAGAGTTTGAAGATGGCGCTAGGCTTCTCTCATCCAGTAGATTTTCCGCTTCCAGTCGGTATCTCGGCCACGGTTGACAAAGCCAACCGCATAACCTTGACCGGCGCTGATAAGGAATTACTAGGCATGACCGCGGCTCGTATTCGAGCTCTCAGAAAACCCGAACCATACAAAGGCAAGGGCATCAAATACGCCGAGGAAGTCATTTTGCGCAAGGTCGGCAAGGCCGGGGCCAAGTAATAAAGGGATTGAGGTGATTTAGATGGCTAAGACCAATCCCCGGATCGAAGCTCGCATCAGACGGCAGCAACGGGTCCGGAAGAAAGTTAAAGGCACGGGAGACCAACCACGCCTCTGTGTGTTTCGGAGTGCCAGGCATATATATGCACAATTAATTGACGACAGTACCGGACAAACCCTGTTAACTACCTCAACCTTGAGCCTTTCTTTGCGCGACAAGGTCAAGGGGCTTAATAAATCCGACGCCGCCAAACTGGTCGGCAAGGCCATGGCCGAAGAAGCCAAGGCTAAAGGCATAGTCCGTATAGTGTTTGATCGAAACGGCTTTTTGTACCATGGTCGAGTTGCGGCTCTTTCCACTTCCGCCCGGGAAGCCGGACTCGAGTTCTAGGGAGGATAGACTTTGTACCGTCGCGAAACCGAAGAACAGGGCTTCATTGACAAAGTTGTCTACATAAACCGTGTAGCCAAGGTTGTTAAAGGCGGCCGGCGATTCTCTTTTTCCGCTATCGTCGTTGTTGGCGATGGCCAAGGCAGCGTGGGCTTTGGTTTAGGCAAAGCTCATGAAGTTCCGGAAGCTATCCGCAAAGGCGTTGAGCAGGCCAAAAAGAGCATGATCAAGATAGACCTTTCAGGGACGACTATACCCCACGAGGTTATCGGCCACTTTGGGCCAGGACGGGTTCTTCTAAAACCCGCCTCCAAAGGGACCGGGGTAATCGCCGGAGGAGCGGTCCGCGCGGTAGTGGAAGCGGCCGGGGTCAAGGACATCCTGACCAAGATACTCGGCTCCCACAACCCTCATAACGTCGTCAAAGCCACCATTGAAGGCCTTAGACAACTTCGCCACAACGAAACCGTCGCCATCCAAAGAGGCGTGGCCAATGAACGGGTCAGAGGTTGAACGTATTAGACACTAGTCGGCGTTAACCGGGATAGCATAGAGGAAAATCGACATGGCCAATAAACTGAAAATTACTCAGGTCCGCAGTACTATCGGTCGTCCGCCGAAACATCGGCGCACGGTTCGAGCCCTCGGCCTGACTAAAATGAACCACTCTGTTGTTCAAGATGACAATCCGGTTATCCGGGGCATGATCAATAAAGTTTGTCACCTAGTCAAAGTTGAGGAACTGTAATGCGCCTGCATGAACTTACTCCCCCCAAAGGGTCGCGAAAAAAAGGAAAACGACTAGGCCGAGGCGAAGGCTCCGGATGGGGAAAGACCTCCGGACGCGGCGCCAAGGGCGCCGGAGCTAGAGCCGGCAGCGGAGTAAATCCGGGCTTCGAAGGCGGGCAAATGCCTTTACAGCGCCGGCTTCCCAAACGCGGTTTTACCAATATTTTCAAGAAGGATTTTGCGCTGGTCAACCTACGGGACTTAAACGGATTTGTGGCTGGCAGCGTCATCGACCCCGAGGGGCTGGCCGCGGCGGGCATCATCAAAAATGCCCAGGATAAAGTCAAACTATTAGGACAAGGCCAGATCGACAAGCCCGTAACCATCAAAATACATGGGATTTCGGCTAAAGCCAAAGCTGCCGTGGAAGCAGCCGGTGGTTCGGTCGAAGTTCTGGCGAAGTGATACCTTGTTAGCCGGATTCCAAAATATAGGCCGAATTCCTGAACTCAAGAAACGGGTTTTATTCGCTTTGGCCATGTTGGCCGTATACCGAATAGGCGCTCATATTCCCACCCCTGGTGTGGACTCCGAAGTTCTGGCCCGCTTGTTCGAGAGTTCTCGCGGAACACTTCTTGGACTGTTCGATATGTTCGCCGGCGGAGCGTTGCGACAATTCTCCGTTTTCGCTCTTGGCATAATGCCTTACATTTCCGCGTCGATCATCTTGGAACTCCTGACTGTTGTTGTCCCTCACCTGGAACGGCTTAAAAAAGAGGGTGAGGCCGGCCGGAAAAAAATTATCCAGTACACCCGATATGGCACGGTCGTTTTATCGGCCATTCAGGGCCTGGCCATAGCCGTTGGTCTTGAAGGCATGTCGGCCGCGGGACAAATGGTGGTTCCGACACCCGGTTGGGGTTTTCGCTTGCTCACCGTGGTTACACTTACCGCCGGGACCGCGTTCATTATGTGGCTGGGTGAACAAATTAACGAAAGAGGGATCGGAAACGGTATTTCCCTGATCATTTTTGCCGGGATTGTCGCCGGGCTTCCTCAAGCCACACTCGGCACTTTCGGAATGATAGGCACCGGCGATCTCAGTCCGATAGTTTTGCTCTTTCTTATCGCGGCGATGGTCTTGGTTATCGCGTTAATAGTCTATTGCGAACGGGGCCAGAGACGCATACCGGTCCAGTACGCCAAAAGAGTTGTCGGTCGTAGAGTCATGGGTGGACAGAGCACGCATCTACCGCTGAAGATAAATACTTCCGGGGTTATCCCACCCATCTTCGCCTCGTCGATCATCATGTTTCCGGCAACTATCGCTCAGTTTGTCAAAGTTCCTTTCATGCAGGCGATTTCCGACGCTTTAGCGCCGGGTAACTGGTTATACAATCTTCTATACGTTGGATTTATTTTCTTCTTCTGCTATTTCTATACAGCTGTAACCTTCAACCCAGTGGACGTAGCCGACAACATGAAGAAATACGGCGGTTTTATTCCGGGGATTCGCCCGGGTAAACCGACAGCCACCTATATTGATCGGGTTCTTACTCGCATCACCTTCGGCGGAGCGGTATATGTTTCCGTGATCTGTTTGCTTCCCACGCTCCTTATCTCTGAATTCCATGTCCCGTTTTATTTTGGTGGTACTGCTCTGTTGATTGTGGTTGGAGTGGCTCTGGACACGGTTGGGCAAATTGAAGCTCACCTTTTGACCAGGCACTATGAAGGGTTTATGAAAAAGGGCATGGCTGGCAGAGTCAGGCGATAGCGAGGAGGAAGAAATGAACATTATCTTGTTAGGCCCTCCAGGGGCGGGAAAAGGCACCCAAGCCAAAATGTTAGTGGAAAAATACGGTATCCCCCAAATATCCACGGGGGATATCTTGAGAGCTAACCTTAAGGCACAAACCGAACTTGGCTTGGAAGCTAAAAAATTCATGGATGCCGGCAAACTGGTTCCGGACGAAGTCGTTATCGGCATCATCAATAACCGTCTCAAGGAAAAAGACTGCCAAAAGGGCTATATGCTCGATGGGTTTCCGCGTACCGTCGCACAAGCGCAGGCTCTCGATAAAACGTTGGCGGCGAACAATTCTAAAATCGACCACGTCATAAGCATTGAAGTCCCTAATGACGAACTGTTGGGTCGGTTGACCGGACGACGCACTTGTCGTCAATGCGGTCAAGGATTTCATGTAATGTTTGATCCGCCGAAAAAGTCTGATGTTTGTGACAAGTGTCAAGGGGAACTCTATCAGAGAGACGATGATAATGAAGCAACCGTTTCCAATCGCCTGAAGGTCTACAGCGACCAGACTCAACCTTTGATCGATTATTATTCTCAAAAAGGTCT
>JADFXS010000082.1:0-5579 GCA_015233515.1 Deltaproteobacteria bacterium
CAGAAAGGGGGGTGGGCGTTCCTTGCCGGCATTGTCGCCTGGTTTCTGATTGGGCTCGGATTTTTTATGTTTTTACGGAAGCTCTTGGGATGATAGGTTTTCTTGATGGCGGAGTCAATTCCGTCGACGGAAAAGTCGATGGTAGTGATCCACCGGGGAGAACAGGGAATTGCCGACAAAGCTCAGCGACTCGTATTGGCCGATAAAGAGCAAGCCGCGCGGGCGCAAGGCTTGATGAAAACTTTTCATCAAGCGATCCTGCAAGTGACTTTTCATGTATATCAATAGATTGCGACAACTAACCAGGTCGAGATTCTCAGGTGTCGCGCCGCTCAAGACATCCCGTTGTTCGAAGAGAATGCTTTCTTTCAATTCAGGCTTCACCTCAAAATACCGCCCATGGGGGATGAAGTAGCGGTCACGCAGCGCTGATTCCATTTCGCGAAAAGCGGTCTGCCGATAGACGCCCGCCCGGGCCATGGTCAAGGCCTCGGTGTTGAGGTCGGTGGCGATTATCTTCAGCGGACGCCATCGCCCAGCAACCCGCTGATAATTATGGCCAGGGTATACGGTTCTTCTCCCGAGGCGAAGCCCGGAACCCAGGCGCGCATCGGCTCGTCGTCGGTCTTGTTCTCAAGGTAGGCGGCCAGTCTTTGTTTCAAGACTTGAAACGAATCACGGTCGCGAAAAAAGGAGGACATGGATACCAAAAACAGGTGTTGCAGCGCATGCAACTCGTCAGGCTGACGACGGATCAAGGCCTGATAGGCATGCGCCGTGGTTACGCCTATCATGGCTTTACGTTTTTCCAGTCGGCGCAGCAGCGTCTCTTCTTTATAGCTGGAAAAATCAATCCCGGTGGCATCGAACACCTGGAGTAACAACCGTTCCAGTTCGCTTCTCTGCTCATCGGGAATGGTCGGGAAGGTCGCTTCATCCGCTGATTTATGGGATACCGATGAAACGGATGCCGATGCCTGCGCGGCCGAGGGCGCGCCGGGAAACAGAGCGGCAAGGACCATACCGATTTCTTCCACCAGCACTATCCGATCGACCAGTTTGGCTTCGATGGCCGCGCCGGGCATGCCATTGAATTTGGCTTCCGCCGGATCCTGGGCCAGCGTAAGTCCGCCAAGGGTTTTAATCGCGCGACAGCCGGCCACGCCATCCGAGCCCGCGCCAGACAACACGATGCCGATGGCCTTGGCGCGGCTGTTTTCGGCAATCGAGCTAAACAACAAATTAACCGACGGTGTGGAAAGATGTTCGGGCGCCGGTTCACAAAGAGTCAGCATGTCGTCGCTTACTCGTCCGTCCTTGCCCGAAGGGATGACATAAACATTATCCGCCCTCAATCGGGCGCTTTCGCGGACGAGCGCCACGGGCAGCGCGGATTCACGCTGGATCAGGCGGGCGACAAGTTCGCTGTGGCCGTCGTGAGCCATGTGCTGCGCCACCACGTAGGCAATGCGTCCGGTTGGTCGCATTCGGGCAAACATCGGCAGCATAGCCTCCAGGCCGCCGGCGGACGCGCCGATGCCGGCAACCAGCATCATTTAATCAACGCTTCCTGCAACTTCGTCGGCCCCTCATTGAAACCCCGGTTGTTGACGGTCTCAGGCGTCGGCTTTTACAAGGATTTGATTGCCTGATAAATACGCTCATAGGCCTCCATCGCCTCCTTGTACTTATATTTGCCGATTAATTGTCTAAGGTTTTTCATTTCCCCCTGGACAGTTGCCGGGATAGCGGAATCATCAATTTCCGACATCACGGCCTGGATCAATTTTGGAATTCTCTTTTTGATTGGTTGGCCAAGTTTCTCAAACAGTTCAAGAAACTTGACGGGATCGTCGGTTTTGGTTTCAGCCCTCGAGACGTCCTCCTCGGTTTGACCGTCGAAATATTCCCTGAGCAAGGTGATGTATTTGCCGAGGACTGATTCGAAAGCGGAAAGAGTCTCGGGCAGCCCGGTTGTTTCGTTATTTTTTATCATCAACTCCAGGCGTCCGGCCGTTTTCTCCATTTCTTCGGCGCCGATATTCCCAGCCACGCCCTTGATGGTGTGCGCCAATCGCTGACCCAGCTCACGGTTCCCGGCATCCAGGGCCTGCCGAATCTCTTGGGGAGTATTGGGGTAATCGTCTTGAAACTTCCGTAAAAGCTTCAAATAAAGTTTTTGGTTGCCGCCGACCCGGCCTAGACCGTTTTTAATATCTATTCCCTGGATTTCAGGGAGGGGTTTATCTTCTATCGCGACCGGTTTTGCGGTCGGGGTCGGGGAGGTATTGGGCAAGTCTTGGGGGCCGGCGATTCTAGGCTTGATCCATTTGGTGAGTGTGGCGAAAAACTCTTTGATATTGATGGGCTTGCTGACGTGCCCATTCATGCCGGACTCCATGGCGGCTTCCCGGTCTTGGGTCATGGCGCTGGCGGTCATGGCAATGATCGGCAAGTCGTTGAACCGTGGGTCCCGCCGGATTTCCTTGGTGGCCTCGTACCCACCCATGACCGGCATCTGAATATCCATGAGTATCAGGTCGAAGTCTTCTTGTCGGACTCGCTCGACGCCTAATAAACCGTTTTCGGCAATGACCACCCGCAGCCCGGCGCCTTCCAAGATTTCCTGGGCGATCTGCTGGTTGATCTCGTTATCTTCCACTAGGAGCACTTTGGCTCCCCGGATGGATTCCATCACCTCGGGCGCCAGCTCGGCTTGGGCTCTGTCCATCGGTCTGACCGCGGTCTGCCCAAAAGCCTGAAAAATGGCATCCAACAGAGTCGAGGGGGAAACCGGTTTGGTGATCAAGCCGTCCAGCTTGGCCGTTCGAGCCTGCTGGGAGGCTTCTTCCCTGGAATAGCTGGTGGCCAGGATAATTTTGGGCTGAATATGTAAATCGGCCATATCCCGAATTCGACGGCTGGTTTCTATCCCGTCCATCTCCGGCATTTTCCAATCCATCAGGACCAGATCAACCGGCTCGACCTGATTGGATTCCTGTAACGCTTGCAAGGCCACATGGCCGGAAGAAGCCGATATTACCTTGAATTTTAGGCTGGTTAAAATTTCTTCAAAAATGAGCCTGGCGGTTTTGTTATCGTCGACCACCAACGCTTTCTTAGTGAAAAAGTCCGGCTGGACGGCCGGTAAAATTTTTTTCTTCACTTCGCCCAAGCCGAAGAGCACGGTGAAAATGAATTCACTGCCGATTCCGGCGGTACTTTCCACCCAGATGTCTCCGCCCATCATGTTGACCAGGCGCTTGCTGATGGTCAGGCCCAGACCGGTCCCGCCATATTTCCGGGTGGTTGAGGTATCGGCTTGGGAAAATGCCTGAAAAAGCCTGGATCGCTGCTCTTCAGTCATGCCTATCCCGGAATCCCTTACGGAAAACCTGAGCTTGACCTTGCCTTCCAGTTTTTCCTCGACTTGAGCAATGAGGACAATTTCACCTTTTTCCGTAAACTTGATCGCGTTGTTGCCCAAGTTGACCAGAATCTGGTTCAAGCGCAAGGGATCTCCGATCAAGAATCTCGGGACATCCTGGCCAATGCTGAATAGGACCTCCAGGCCTTCCTTTTCCTGTGCCTTGACCGTGATCATGTTGGCCACATTGTCCAATATTTCATTGAGGTTGAAGTTAACATCCTCGATATCCAGTTTGCCGGCTTCGATCTTGGAAAAATCCAGGATGTCGTTGATAATGCCTAACAAGGATTTGGCCGAAGTTTCGATCTTGCGGATATAGTCCAGCTGCTTGGAATTAAGTTCCGTCTTCAGAACCAAATGGCTCATGCCGATGATGGCGTTCATCGGTGTCCGGATTTCATGGCTCATATTGGCCAGAAAGTCGCTCTTGGCTCTGGTGGCTTCCTCGGCATCCTCCTTGGCGCGCTTGACCTCCGCCTCCGCCTGCTTGCGCTCGGTGATGTCGAGCAGCCAGCCCATCAAGCCTTCCTCTCCTTCATGGACGAACGACATAAATGTCACCAGGAAATCACGGAGCCGACCTCCGCTGGCGACCATGCGCATTTCATGTTCGCGTACATGGCCTTCCCGCCGGATGACCTCCTGAAGTTTCTCGCGATCCTCGGGAGTGGCGTAAATCTGCACCGCCGCATCCCCCACTCGAACGTCGAACATCTTGGTGAATTCCGGATTGGTGTATCGGAAAACCCCCTTGGTGGTAAATGCCGTGCCCACCGGGCTGCTATCAAGAATATTCTGTAAAGCTTTACGCTGTTCGGCCAGGGCCTTTTCCGCCGCCTTGCGCTCGGTGATATCTCGATAGACGATGACGGTGCCGACGAGAGTCTCGCCTTTGTAAACCGGAGTTGTCGAATATTCGACCGGCAGCGGAGAACCGTCTTTACGCCACAGGACTTCGTTGTCCACGGTGCGGGACTGGCCATCGAGGGCCGCGAAATACATGGGACACTCTTCGCGCGGGAAATCGCGACCATCGGGATAGGTGTGATGGAGCAGCTCATGCATCGACTGGCCAATAAATTCCTCTTCACGATAGCCGAGCATGGCCGGCGCGGCCGGATTGGCGAAGGTCATCAGGCCCTGTTGGTCAAGACCCACGATGCCGTCGCCGACCGCGCCCAGGATCAACCGGCTCCGTTCCTCCGCCATGGCCAGAAGGTCCTCCGCCGCCTTGCGCTCGGTAATATCGCGGATTGAAGCACATACGCAGCGGCCACGGCCGCCGATAGCCGGCAAGCGGGATAGGCCGATTTCCACTGGAAATTCGGTTCCATCCTTGCGCACACCGCGCAGTTCACGGCCGGCCGCATCCATATCACGTATTGTTTCCTCCTTGGGGCAGGTGTCGAAAGAAGCGATATCTTTCTCACGCGCGGCTGGTAGAGTCAGGATTTCCATGGGGCTGCCGATGAGTTCATCAGGCTGGTACCCGAACATGGTTTCAACCTGCGGATTGGTCAGGATGATGGCGCCGCGCTCGTCGGCTACCAGCATACCATCCGGCGCCGATTCGATAATCCCCCGGAACCATTCCTCGGTTGCCTTGATCTCCTGCTGCTGAGCCTCCAATTCGCCGGTTTGCTCTTCGAGGCGAGCCGCTTGTTTTTCCATATTCTCGGCCTGGCGTCGGGTCTCCGCGAGCAGTTGGTCGGTAATGTTTCTGCGTTCCAGAAGTTCGATGCTCATGGCTAAGATGGGAATCAGTCCGTCGAGCAACGCCTGTTCATCGGCGCCGATGTGGTCAAAGGTGGCCAGTTCCAATACCGCCAAAAGGCGTTCGTTACGCAACACCGGCAGCACTGAAATACTGCGCGGCGTGCACTCGCCCAGGCTGGAACCGATACGAACATAGTCTTCAGGCGGATTGGTGATAACAATGGGTTCGCGCTCCATGGCGCACTGGCCGACAAGTCCTTGACCGAGAACGAAATACTGGTCCAGGTTTTTGCGCTCGCGATAGGCATATCCGCCCAACAGGCGCAGGCGCTTGGATTCCTCTTCAAAAATATAGAAAACGCCGTGGCCAAGATGGATCAGCGGCGCTATGCGGGAAAGGAATTTCCTGGATAGGTCGGTAAAGTTGTCGGCC
>JADFXS010000082.1:5600-10051 GCA_015233515.1 Deltaproteobacteria bacterium
CAGCTGCAAATCGCTCGAAATTTCAGCAATGTTGGTCTTAATCCAGCGCTGGGTCACCATCTGCCGGGCTTCGGCCCGCAGAACCTCGATTGCGCGGGCCAGATCGCCGAGTTCGTTGGGGTAATCCGCATGGGGTATCGCCTGATCCAGCTTGCCGGCGGCGAGGTGATCGACCGCCCCGCGTAGACGGTCCAAGGGCTGCCTGATCGACCTGTTTACCAATACACCTTGCAGAAGACCCAGCAGCAGGCCGCCGCCGATGATCAAGACGGTCAGCCAAATGCTGGCAATGGCGTCATTTCGCGATTCCTGAGCCAACGCCTTGGCGCTTTCTTCTTTTGCCTGCACCAGTTTCGACAGCGCCTCATTGGCGGCGATGCCGGACTTCTGAAAATCCGCCGTGGCTACCAGGGCTTGCGCCTCGCCGATACGACCCCCGGCAATCAAGGCCAGGGCTTTGTCCACTTCATAGCTATAGGCGGAGGATTGATCTTCAAAAAATACTAATATCTTTTGGTTTTCCGCGAAGGCGACGCGTGGACGCAGTTCCTCGAGCGTTTTGGGTATCTGGCTTCGGGTCTGCGATAATTGCTTCAACGCCAGTTCGCGCCCGGAGGCGTCGGGAGCAAGGATCGCCTGGCGCAGAGTCCGACCGATCAACATGTAGTTAATCTGAAGATCCTTGATATTGGCGATTCCGAGCATGCCCACATCATGGAGCAATTGGAGTTTGTGGTTAAGAGTTCGCAGGTTGTATAGGCTGACCAAGCCAATGCCGAAAGAGATCGCCAGCAGACTGACCAGACCCAGCAGTAGCTTGACCTTGATGGTGCGTCGCTCAAGCGCCGTAAATAATCGTTTCATACTCAGGGCTCCCGATAGAGTGTTTCAATGGTGCATATTGACCGATCAGCGTCTTCGGTCGGTTTCAGGGCGGCAATCTGTTTCTTCCGCACCGGCGCGCCCGGTGGTCTGAGCGGCTGAGAGAATCGCCTGGTTTTGCGTCGCCCGGCCCACTATTTCCAGATTCATAGCCAAAAGGCCTGCCAGTTCCATGAATTGCTCACGTTCCCCGTCGCCCGGCCTATACAACATCCCAATCTCAATAACGCCGAGCAAGGATTCGTTGAGCAGAACCGGAGTCATCATCACGGCGGCCGGGCGGGTTTCCCCCAGACCGGAATGAATCATTGTAAAATTGTAGGGCGCCGTTTCTATTACTAGAGTGCGACGCTCCATCGCGCATTGCCCAAGAAGGCCTTCGCCAAGCACCAGTTCCGCGGTAGGCGGTTCGGCGCAGGCATAGCTGCCCGCAAGGACCAATGGACCGCGATCATTGTCAACGACGTAGACAACCCCCTGCAGCGCGTTTAATATCTTGTGGGTTTCTTCGAGGAATATCTTTGACAGTTCTTGTTCGCTGCCGGCCTGCTGCAAACGCAAAGCGGCGGAGGCCAGGCGCGATTTGCGTTCCGCAGCGTCTTTCTGAGCCCGGGCGGAGGCCGCGAGTTCCTGTCCCGTCACGATCAACGTATGATGACTGCGCAGTATGGTGAATATCAGCAGCTCAATCAGTAACATCACCAAGCCGGCTCCCAGACTGATCCAGACCATATCAGCCATCGGCACGGTGCGCGACAGATCTTCCATATGCACCAATTTCCAGTGGCCGAATGGGTCATTCCACTGAACAAAGGCGTTGGTCACGGCGAAATGTGCGCCTTCGAAGGATTGCAGACCCGGCTCCACGGAAAATGGCAGCAAAGACGGTTCCCTGTTTTCAAACATATTGCCGAATTGTTTGAGCTCGCGAATGGCCTTCAAGCGTTCTGCATCCGGCTTGTCGGACAAAAAACCAATCCATTTGGGAATGCTGCCGGCGAAAACCACTCCTTGCGGCGACAAAAGCAAAGTCAGGCCGGGCTTGCCGCGCAACACTTCATCGATCAGAGTGCTCGCGGTGCGTCCGACTATGGCGCCGATCACGGTCGTTTCCTTGCTAGCTTTGGAATAGATCGGCGAGGTGAAGTAAAGCGCCCGATCGCCACGGGCTAGGCTGACGGCCGCGTAAATGTTTTCCTTGCCTTGCATCGCCATTTTGTAATATGGACGAAATTTTACGTTCAGGCCGGTAGAGGGTTTACCGCTGCTGTCCCATGAAGAAGCGATAAGGCCGTTTCCATTGACAATGAAAACTCCCTCGGCCTTGTAAGCCCGGCCGACGCTTTCCAACACGCCGAACAAATCGGCTTCGTTGCATTTGATTACGAAAAAGTTAGAGTGTATACCGATCACAGTAAAGATATCATTACCTATATACAGACATGCGATCCTAATAGAGGATAAGGTTTTTATGACAGGTAGCCTCAACAAGACCGGTGTTTTTTGCTCACTTCAGGTGTTCTGGAAACTGCTGGCAAAAGAGATTCTCAATGAAAAGAAAAGGCTGTTACCGGGATCGCTTCTTGCTTTACTAACAGGCATCTTTTCCATAATGATTCCAACCTTTATCCAAATGATTATCGATAATGCAATCCCGGCGAAAAACACAACCTTGCTTGGTTACTACGTCATCGGATTGCTGAGTGCAATTATCCTGATCTGCTGCGTTTGGTATATTCAGGTTTCTTTAAACGCACGAGCATCCGAAAACATCTTCTATAATTTTAAAATACGCCTCAGCGACTCATTATTGCGAAAACATTTATCTTTTTACTCTCATTATTTATCAAGTGATCTTCTTACACGCATAGTGGCAGACCTTAACCTTGTGTCTGAATTTTTTAAATTATAGGAAGAATTACCCTTATCTCCTTCTTGCAACCATGGGTGTCCAAAGTTTTTCCGGGGAAGATAGGGCCTATTTTAGCAAAATCCACAATTCATCCACGGTTAAACCTGATTCACGGAGAATAGCCCTTAGCGTTCCTTTGGCTATTTCATCATGGTTGGGGATGGTAAGCCGCCGGTGAGGTGGGTTTTCCTGTCTAAGAATAATATGGCTTCCGGTTTGGTGATCCTCAAGGTAGCCTGCCTTGCCCAGGGCCTTGATAAGCTTTCGGGCCGTAATCACCGGAAGTTTCGGAGTCAAATCGCCACCTCTATGATCTCCTCGTGGATTCCAGGCGGAATTGGTTCGTCGTGCTTTTTCAGGCTTGCCATGTAGCCCTCTATGGCATCTCGGATGTTTACCTCGGCTTCAAATCTGGTCTTGCCTTGAGAAATGCAGCCGGGAAGAGAAGGACACTGGGCAAGGAAAACGCCATCTTCATCCTGTTCTATGATAACTCGAAACTTCATCCTTTCACCTCATTGCCATCTTTAATGAATAGTGGAAAAAAGATTAACCGGTCTTCCGATCCCTGGAAGGCAAGACCTTCGCGGGATGTTCCTGTTCCGTCAACGTGCTGTCAAGATTCGAAACCGCACGGGACTTGCTGTTTTCAGTGGGATGCAAGTATCTTCGGGCCATGTTCGCCCTTCCTGTATGATCATCCTGGTAGTATTCCCCGGTCAGGCGTCCAGGAAAACGCTTTTCCCGCCGGGTAGCTAATTCGCCGGGAGGCCTGGAAATGGCTTAGAGAAAAAGTCTATAATCAATATTTAAGGCTTTTCCCAGGATTTTTGCTCGTTCCTTACCGATAAGCCGTTTGTGGTTTTCCATTTCGGAAATGTGACGTTGAGGGATTCCGGTCGCCTTGGCAAGCTGAACCTGGGTCAGGCCTTCCTTGTTCCTGGCCCCCACCAGGCAACCCCCAGGTCGTTGGTCATCCGTGAACGGATTGATCTCCTCCCACGGGACCGAACCGGCGGCTTCCACGAATCCAAGGTCTTTGAGGGATTCCACCGCCGTAGCCCGTTTGTTAGCCGGGCCGATGAATCGTAACTCAATTATGTCAGTAAGGCGCCTTTTCGTGGGCGCCGACATAAATCACCTCTATCCAGATATGGTCTTCCAGAATCTCCCACGCGGCCACGTAAGTAGGACGCCCCTTTTTTAAATGGCAATGGTAGCGCTTATCGCTCAACTTGCCATAGTTTGGCCGGTTACCTCGGATCGGATCGTTTCGCTTAATGTCCTCAACCAATGTGCTTACTAACTTTTGAACGGTTCGGGGCAAAGCCTGAAATTGTTTACTTGCTTTGCGAGTAAAGCCCACCGCCCATGTCATTAGTATACCCGCCAAAGGTATAACATTCAAGGCCTTCCTTTTCCGGGTCTTGCGTCGGCTAACGAGCTATAGCAATTAGAGTGTTCAATTTTGTGGTTCGTCAATTTAATTTAGTCGTTGGATCGCTTCAACAGCCGGGCCGGAAGAAAAAGCCGTTCCTGGCCGGGTGGGTAATCGTGCTTACACCTTACAAAACATCAGGACAGAGGACTGACTAAAAAAAATCAACCTTAGTTAGTTCGTAATCAGCAGGGGTTGGTCTGACCTATTCTTCTCTGG
>JADFXS010000083.1:0-316 GCA_015233515.1 Deltaproteobacteria bacterium
TCAAACTTGAGCAGGCCAGATGGATCGAAGAAGTGAATCGAACCCGGCAACCTTACATTTCCGAAGCCGCGGTTAAAAATACTTCGCCGGCTCGCACCCTAATCGCCATGGTTAGCCCCGTCTACGATAATGAACGTCGCCTGACCGGCTTAGCTGTAGCGATCCAGAATCTTAGCTTCTATACGGAATTCTATACCAGACTTTCCGCGCGTCCCGGCCGGACATTTTATCTATTGGACAACACCGGGCAAGTCATCGCCGGAGATATAGATGCCGCTTACCGTTGGGGACGATTTCAATTAGCCCAATACTTGGC
>JADFXS010000083.1:395-7392 GCA_015233515.1 Deltaproteobacteria bacterium
TGTCCTGGTTCTTCGTGGTAACCCACGATTATGCCACCGTCATGACCCCGGTTCATATAATGTTCCAAGACATTACCATCTTCCTGCTTTTATTGTTCGTCTGTCTTTTCGCGGTCGCCAGTCTCCTGGCGTTTCGTTACGAAACGAAAAAAAAAGCTTTGAAACAAATAGACGAGGAAGCCCGGCGTCTGGAAATCGAAGTTCAAGCCCGCACTGCGGACCTCAATCGCTCCACCACCAGAGTAAGAGAATTGTCTCATCAATTGATTCGAACCCAGGAGGAAGAGCGCCAGAGGATAGCCTTGGACCTGCATGATGAAATGGGCCAAGTGGTGAGCGCCCTCAAAATCGGTTTGCAGCACCTGATCGAACATCAGCAAATGGATTCCGGCGCCAGAAACTCCGAAATCAGAAAACTCATTGGTCTGTCACAAAAAATCATGGACCGCGTCCGGGCTTTAGCCCATAATCTCAGGCCGGCCATCCTGGATAACTTTGGTCTCGCGGCGGCGATCGAAGACCTGTGCGAATCGGTGGCTTCGTCCGGTGGTCCCAAAATAGAGCATCGACTGGCCGCGGTGGACGAGAGCGGCCTTTCGCCCGAGATCAAAACTACCCTGTTTCGTTTTGTTCAGGAAGGCTTGACTAACGCCGCGCGCTATTCCCACAGTGCCGAAGTCGAAGTGGGACTGAGTCTTGCGGATCAGCGGCTCAGGATTTGGGTCAAGGATCAAGGTCACGGCTTTGATGTCGAACAGACCTTAGGCTTGGCCTTATCCGAAAAAAAATTGGGATTGATCGGTATGATGGAACGTTTAGATCTGATAGGCGGGCGTCTGACCATTGACTCCAGCCCCCAAGGGACCACACTCATGACCGAGCTTGATCTGGAGAGTAAATAATGCCCCTCAAGAAAGTTCTGATAGTCGATGATCATTCAATTTTCCGTGAAGGATTACGCCGCGTTCTTGAACGCCATCCGGATTTGTCCGTTGTCGGCGAGGCGGCCACCGGCCATGAAGCCGTGGCTAAATCGTTGGAAATAGAACCGGATTTGATCATCATGGATGTGGCCATGTCGGAGATGAATGGGATTGAAGCCACTAAAGCGATTATGGCCGCCAGGCAGAAAACCAGAATCATCATTCTCTCCGTTCATTCCCGTAAGACCTTTATCATGGAATCGCTTAAAGCCGGAGCGCGGGGATATGTGCTGAAAGACTCCACTGGTGAGAAGCTTCTCGAAGCCGTGGCCGCGGTGCTCAAAGGCGAATGTTATTTGGATTCTCCTATCGCCAGCCATATTGTCGCCGAGTTTGTCAACATGCCGTCTCTGACTCAAATCGCCACGCCCTCCAAAACCCTGACCGATCGTGAGCGAGAAATTCTACGACTGATCGTCGAAGGATATTCGAACCGGGAAATAGCCGCTAAAATTTTCGTCAGCACCAAGACTGTCGAAAACCATCGGGCCAATATCATGAACAAACTGGACTTACATGATGTCATCGGCCTTGTGAAATATGCTATCGCCAACAGTTTGGTCGACCCGGATTCCTGGAGTCGTTGACATGTTATTGATAACGACGATTTAAAAAATTTTTACCGCGCCATTCCGAAATATTAGCCACGGCCCTCTTCCCGCTGACGAATAGGTATTTCCCCCCAGGCCGGACCAAGTAGTCCACCCCTTTAAAATCAGGAAATTATCGGCATCAGGAAATGAGTGACTCACTCTATTTTCTATATCGAAATCCCAAGGTATTATTCATGTGATCAGGAAAGTATTAAGGAGTATGAAAATAATTCGTAAAGCTTAGTCCGATAATTTTGACAGGTGTAAATGACCGGCCAACCAGACAAAGACATCAAATCAGCCTCTTCCAGGCAAAGATTATCCGATTCGCGCGCCAAATCGGCGAACTCCACGACTTATTTTAAAACAAAAAAAACTAATAATCATGGCTTCGGCGAAATACGCCTTCGGCTGCTTATTGCCATGATCGTGGCCCCGGCCATACCTTTCTGCTTAGTTCTCAGTGTGGGCTATTATCATTTTTATGATTCATTGAAAAACGAAACTATCGAAAAAATGGAAGTTATTGTCAGCAGCCATAAAAAATCCATTGAAGAATTTCTGCATGAGCGCACGACCGATCTTAGAATGATCGTTGACTCATTTGACTATGATTATCTATGTCAACCAAGCAATCTGGCCAAGGTCAATGCCAACTTGGTCAAGTCTGAAACTGGTTTCATGGATATAGGCGTTTTCAACGCCGGAGGGGTTCATGTCGCGTATATCGGACCTTACCAGCTGACCGGGATCGACTATAGTGATCAAGTCTGGTTCAAGGAAGTCATGCAGAAAAAATTGTACATCAGCGACGTTTTTCTGGGCTTTCGGCGGTCACCTCACTTTATAGTGGCGGTAGCCAAGACCACGGAAGATAAACCTTGGATACTCCGATCCACCGTGGACACGTCCCTGTTCCAACAGACCGTGGAAAATGTCAGGATCAGACAAACCGGGGAAGCTTATATCGTCAACAAAGACGGATTTTTTCAAACTCGACGACGTTCCGGGGGTGAGCTTATGGAGAAGGACCCGGATTCCGGTCGATACTTGCCTTATGTCCAAGCCACCCCGTATTTCCTTGATCTGGAAAGCTCCGGGGAGCGATTTTTATATGTAACTACGGCGCTTAAAAACAACGACTGGATTTTGGTGGTCAGGCAAAAACGCGATGATGCTTTTGAACAATTAAATCAGGCCGCTAAAATCATATTAATCGTCAGCGTGGTGGGAACCTTATTGATTGTGGGTGTGGCGATCTACGTTACCAACCACATCATAAACCGTCTGAGGGAATTGGACGCGGATAAGACTCAACTGGGAAAACAATTAATCGCTACCGAACGTTTAGCGCAGATCGGCGAGATGTCCGCCGGAGTGGCCCATGAGATTAACAACCCTCTCCAGATCATCGAAATGGAAAGAACTCTGATTGAAGTAAATCTGCACGAGATGATCGACCGCAATGAACTAAAATCTTCGGACGATCTCGATCAGATTTTAGACTCAATCAATGAAATTAAAGTTGAGCTTCAGCGCACCGCGGAAATCACTCAGGGGCTGCTCAAGTTTGCCAGAAAAAAAGACCATATTACCCAGTTAGTGAACTTAAGCGGACTAATCCCTGATATCATCGGCTTGGTCAGGCGCAAAGCCTCCGTGGAAGGGATATCTTTTAAAGAAAATATTTCCTTGGATGTTCCTCTCGTGGAACTCGACCCTGCTCAATTTCAGCAAGTCCTCCTGAATTTATTAAATAACGCCATCGATGCGGTCATCTCCAAGAGTGGCTCATCGGGAGGCGAAATAAAACTTTGGTTAAAAGCATTGAATAATGAAGTCGCCATAGGCGTTTCAGACAACGGCTGCGGAATAAGCCTAGAGAATCAAGAAAAAATATTTACCCCCTTTTTCACGACCAAACCAGTGGGCCAAGGTACTGGACTAGGCCTGGCTGTCTGTTACGGCATCATCCATCAAATGAAAGGCCATATCCAGGTGGATAGTGTGGAAGGACAAGGCACGACTTTTACCATTTTTCTACCGATAGCCAAGCCCGACCCAAGGCCGGCCTCCTCCGGAAAATCAGACGAACGGATTGCATCCTGAACGAGGAGAAGCGGTCATAAGGAGCTGATCATGCGCGAGATAAAAGTTCTTGTGGTTGATGACGAAGAAAGATTCTTGACCTCCATCTCCAAGCTACTGACCAAGAGAGACTGCCAGGTCAGCACCGCATCCAGCGGCCAAAGAGCCCTGGGAGTATTGAAAGAAAAATTCGTGGACGTGATGGTCCTGGACCTCAAAATGCCGGGTCTGGACGGCATAGGGACTCTAAAAGAAGCCAAGAAACTATCACCGACCGTGGAGATTATCATGCTGACCGGACATGGCACGGTGGACACGGCGGTGGAAGCTATCCAACTAGGGGCTTTCGACTATCTAATGAAGCCGTGCTCCTTGGAGGAGCTTTTTGAAAAAATCAAGGAAGCTGCTGATAGGAAATGGATTATCGAGGATAAAATCAGAAAGGAAGGAGACAAATAATCAAAATAAATCAAAATTGAAAAAATCAAAGCATGAGCCCCAAATCATTTGGCAAGAATTATGAACAAAAAAAGGAGGAGTTTGATTTGGCTGAAAATTTTAAAACAAGAGGCGCGATAAAATTTGTTTTTTATCTGATCCTCTGTATCGCGGTCGGTTGGTACTGGGTAAACTTCTATGAATCAGGAGATATGGCCCGATGGTACTACCACACTTCCAAGGTAGACGGCTACGCGATCAATGCCAAAACTTTCGCTCAAGCTACCAAGGATAAACCGATTTCTCTGGAAATAGGTAAGTTCGATACCATTAACGGCCTGCAAGCTGTCCAGGTCAAGAAGGGAGACCGGCTCCCCTCCAACGCCAACGGCGTTATCGATGAAAAAGTCCTCAAGGAAGGCAAAAGAGCCGTCCTGGAAGGCAACAAAATCAAGGTTCTTATACCGTGGCAAATAAAGGAAGCCAAGGGATTCAAGTTCAGGGACACCTTCACTCACAAAGGTGTGCTGACCAACCCGTGGTCCGCGGTTTGGAACGTCGTGATGGTCATTTCGTTCGGCCTGTGCCTAGGGTTCATGGCCGAGGGATTCACCGACCTTCTGGGCATCAAGCTCAAAAAAATACAGCATTATGGGCATTAGGAGGGACCTCGATGTTTGATTTCGTAATCGCGGGTATACAAGCCCCTCTGTTTCTGTTGGTTCTCACCGGCTTTACCGTGGGTATCGTCGGGGGATTCATCGGCGTCGGCGGCGGTTATATGGTCACCCCGGCCTTGATCGTTTTCGGCTTTCCCGGGTACATGGCCTCGGTTATCGACATGACCCACATCGCCGGGAAGGGGGTCGTTTCCACGGTCCGTCATCGGCAGTTAGGCAACATCGACTGGACAATGGCCCTTTCCATGGTGGCCGGCACCATGTTGGGGGTGGAGATGGGCGTGAGCCTGCTGGTCTGGGCCAAGGATCATGGCATCTCCGGGGTGCTGCTCCTGATCGTCTCCGTGGTCGTCATGTTCGGACTATTTTTATATACTCAGTTCGAAACTCGCCGCTCCCACAAGCAAATGACGGAAAAGAGCGAAGCCGGTGAAAAACTCGGCCGTGAATTTCAAACCAGTAAATTCCCTAAAATCTTTCAATCTATCCCTCTGGAACCCATTGTTCGCTGCCGCACGGCTAAACTAGTGGTATCCATGTGGGTTATCGTTATCGTAGGGGTTATCACCGGGACCTTGGCCGGTTTTCTAGGCGTCGGCGGCGGATTTATCCGCGTTCCGGCCCTGGTTTACATCATCGGCGCCACCACCCACATCGCGGTCGGCACCGACTTGGTGGAAATCGTGGCCTCGGGAGCTTACGGCGCGGCCAGGCACTCCGTGGAAGGCAACGTGGACATGATGGCGGTTTTTTTCATGATCCTCGGGGCTTTGATCGGGGCTCAATTCGGTAGTATCGCCACCGCCTTTGTTCGTGGACCAGCCATTCGGTACATCCTAAGCTACTCACTGATCCTGGCCACAGTCGGCGCAGTCCTCCGACTCACCTATGTTCTGACCGGGTCGACCATAGAATTCCTGTCCTTCACCGCCGTGGTCTTTACGCTAGGAGAAATGATCTTTCTCTGCCTGTTCATTGTCTCTCTTGTGCTATTTTCCATCAGGCACAAGAAGGGCAAATGGGTTCCCCCATGGGTGCCGGCACTAGTCGTGATCGATTAACAAACAAAATTGTGGATAGTTCTGCTCACCCTAAAAATCCACAGGAGGTGTCGCTATGAAATGGTTTCTTAATTCCATGTTAGGCTTCTGGATATTGCTTCTTTCCATATCTCTCGGCAGCGCCGCCATCATTTATGAAACTTGGCTCAAGGGCAATATGTAGAAAGATAAGGAGATAAACATGAGTAAGCCTCTCCAGATTATTTTAAACTTGGCTCTCTATTCGTTTCTGATCTATTTATTGTATAGATGGACCATTGTGATTTGGGCCCCCTGGGACTCATTCGTGGTGGCCTTTGTTTTAATCCTGGCTATCGTGATCTGGTTCGTCCCGCAAGTTCATGCGGATGGTGTACATCCTGGTGAGTACCCGTACGAAGACTGACCCGGACGCCATCCGGGCTGAATTAGTGAAAATCTGCGCCAAGCGTGTGCGGGGGGATATTCGCGAGAAGACCTTCCAGCGCACCTTGGCTCAGCGGACGGTGGACCTTTATCGCGCGGTGATCAGCCCCCGGCTGAAACGGGATGAGACGATAATGTGCGAGCACCATCTTCTCCAGTCCCATTTCAAGATTGCCCAATCCGTGCTCAGGGAACCGGAACAAATGGCCACCAGTCTGTTCGCCACGGATCGCCGCCTTATACGATTGCGGTCGATGGTCAAGCCGAATTCACCGGTTAATTGTGACGAATCCGACCAGACCGTCATCGATGAGATTTTTTACGACCAAGTATTGACCGTAAAAGTAAGGCGGCAGATCCGTAACTCGCAAATTCTCGCCGGTTTGCTGACCTCAGGCTTTGCCTATGTTTTCAAGCCTTATCTCAATATAACCGGCACAGTCTTGATCGGCTTCGGGATACTGGGAGTTTTGCACGCCCTCGTTCTACCCACGCGCTGGGTGGAGCTGGTAACCGCCGATGATTCCACAAAAAATGATCCCATGACTGTTCCCGTCCTTCATAAAAAAAGCGGTCGGGCCTTGGTGAGGTACATTCGTGCCCGGACCCTCCGCGTCTAACCCCGCGCCAGGCCGCTTTTGGGGCAAAGCCTGGCGCGGTTTTCTATTATTTTTGGAAATCATCGGAATAATCCCTCCCCCGCCGCCCGATCAAACCGCCCTGTTAGCGCGTTTCAAACTTTTGCATAC